>JBCCWS010000023.1 GCA_039193195.1 Pseudomonadota bacterium | reverse complement strand
GAGGTCGCGCTTGGTGAGTTGGTAGTTGCGATCGTCCCAGCCGCCGAGTCGCTTCAGGGCGGGGTAGTCGACGGCGCGGTCGGCGCCGCGGGTGGCGTCGATGCTTTGAGCAAAGGAGAGGGCCGGCAGGAGCGCGAGGGCGCCAAGCAGGCTAAGAGCGTGTTTCGTTTTCACCTTGAGTACCTTCTCAGTGGTGTGTGTTATCGAACGAGTGCGAGCGGGCAACACGTGGCGGATCCGCGGGGGATCCGCCACGCCTACCCCCAGTCCCATTCCCACCCATCGAGCCGAGCGAGGTGGCTCGCGATCGTGGTAGGGGACGTGGCCGAGCAGTAGCACCGGTGATGATGCGTACTGTGCGGACGCCGCGACGGAGTGTGTCGGCGCCATATGTAATCGTTGTTATCGCTGTCAGTGACCGAGGTCTCAGGTCCTTCGGGCGTGGAGTCTTACACGAGCAATTCCGGGAATACCACCGATGGTAGGGGTTCGCGCGATAGGGCCCTGCGAGGCGTCCTATGAAAGGGCCATGTGGGGCGTTTTATCGCAGTTGTTCTCGTAAGACGTTCCCTTCGAACTGCGCTGAGAACTAAGTTGCGCAACGCGGCTTCCGTTGCCAGGTGCGGCGGCCTGATGATGGAACGGGAGACGTAAGTCATCTGTCGACCCTAGCGCAGCAGCGCCGGTGGTTAGCCGGCGCTGCGTTGCTTGGACTTCCCCCGGTCAGAAGGTCGTACTGGTAACGTTGCTCAGTTCGCAGGAACGCAGATCGAGTGCCTGGAAGTTGAGGGTTACGCCGTTGGCGCCGGCCCCGATGTTGCGGGTAGCGGTGGCCGTGCCGGTGCCGTCCGCCGCGGCGAAGGCGATCGGTCGAGCGTTGTTGAGTGCTACATCAACTGTGCACTGCCCAACGCTGATCGGCGTCGTGCCGGCGGCGCGGCCGAAGTAGATCAGGTTGAAGCCGCTCGGCGTGCCGTTGCTCGTGGTCCAGGCATTTTCCTGGCCGGCGACACCAGGATCGGTTTGCGCAAGCGTGTAGTCCACGCCGCCGCCCCCGCCGTCGACGGCGGTGCCTGCTACGTAGATGTCCACGGAGTTGCCGCCGCCGCCGGTCTCGCTGCGGTTGTCCGTGAAGATGGCGATGATGTTGTCCATGGTCACCGCAAGGCCATTGTAGTCACCGAATTCAAACCCATCGTTTATCTTAGGTGATGTCTCCGACGTGATGCGCTGTTCGTCGCTCCAGGTGACGCCGCCGTCCGTGGAGAACGTCCAGTAGACGTTGACGCTGGTGCGGCTAGGGTCGTCGATGGTGTTGTAGTAGATCAGGTGCACGGTGCCGTCGGGGCCGACCGTGAGCCACTGGTGCCAGCGATCGACGTCGAGGATGTCGGCCGTGGGGTGAGGAGTGACCACATCCCAGCTGTCGCCACCGTCACGCGAGTGGGCCACCTGAATGCGAGCGTGGTTGTTGGCCGGGTTACCGCCGGTCGGTGCGTTCGAGTCGGTCCAGGAGACGTACAGGCTGGCGGCAAAGGGGCCGTTGGTCGTGTCTACGTCTACGGAGTTATAGATGAACACGCGGCGGTTCGACATTGAGGGGATCGGGAAGTCGAAGCTGCCCTGCGTGTCGGCGATCACGGACGTGGGCAAGAAGGACTCGCCGCCGTTCTCTGACACGGCTAGGCGAATCGTGCGCGAGTTGAAACCCGGCCAAACGTAGTACAGACGCCCCGCGCGGTCGGTGCTGATGTCCGAGCCAATGCCGCGGTTGGCGTTGGCACCGCTGAAGGTGATCACGGGCTCGAAGGTGTTGCCGAAGTCCGTGGAACGCGCAAAGCGCATGATGTTGGACTCGTGCCAGGTGAGGTAGATGTTGTCCTGGAACGGCGAGGTGGGCGAGCGATCGACATGGAGGAACTCCTTGTCGACGAAGCCTCCGGCGCTGATCTCGCGGCGGGGATCGCCGTTTTCGGTGGCCAGATCATCCCAGGTTTGACCGTTGTCCGAAGAGC
This sequence comes from Pseudomonadota bacterium, assembly GCA_039193195.1. Classification (NCBI taxonomy): domain Bacteria; kingdom Pseudomonadati; phylum Pseudomonadota; species Pseudomonadota bacterium. Next base: position 87,576 of record JBCCWS010000023.1, on the reverse strand, counting down.
GGTAGAAGAAGTTCTGCGCCCCGAGGGTCGCGGTGTAGACGAATTGCCCATCGCTGGACCAACCGATCGTGGGGTCGCAGCAGGTGCCGCCCAAGGGCAGGGGCGCCGACTCGTTCCAGGTGACGCCGCCATCGAAGGAGTAGTGCATGCGCTGGCCCGAGCCTGGACCGTTGGAGCCTGCGACTAGCACGTCCGGGTTGATTGGGCTGACCTCGATGGAGGACTCGGCACCGCCGTTCGGGTTGGTGACGCGTGACTCGCCCTCCAGGGACACAACGATGTCGTTCTCGCCGAGTTCGGCGACCGGGTCGCGATGGGTCAACACGGTCCAATGACCGTTTGCCTCACGCTCCACATGGCGATAGAAATTCCCGTTCACGAGGAACCCGCTGTGCTCGACGAGGAAGCGCGGCAGCACCGAGTGTGGGTATTGAATGCGTCCCGTGCGAGGTAAGTCCGGGTACTGCTTGCGCAGCTGTACGCGATAGAAGGCGGGGATGGAGACGTTGAGTTCCGCCTCATTCTTGGCCAGTACGGCAAGGTCCCGGCGGGTGAGCTGGTAGTTTCGATCGTCCCAGCCGCCGAGTCGCTTGAGGGCGGCGTAGTCGACGCTTCGGTCGGCGCCGCGGGTAGCGTCGACATTCTGGGCGAATGTAAGTGCCGGCAGCAGCGCAAGGGCGCTGAGCAGGCTGAGTGCGTGTGTTGTTTTCACCTTGAGGTCCTTCTCAGTGGGTGTGTGTTTTGGAAACATCGCGGTCGATATTGGCGCGCCCGATCCCCCTAGATCGCTTGCGCGAGAGTAGTCCTACCGCAGCTCATGGGGGATTGCCACTGACGCGGCAAGAAGCTTGCCTCGTTGCGTCAACGGACGAGGATTCTTGGTTCATGTGTGGTGTTTTGTCGCACCCGTCCCGCGGTCGGTTTCATTAGAAACCAACCCTATTCGGGGCGATGCGCAACTTGCGGTGACGCTGTCAAACGACAGGAACCGGCCGGGGCCGCGCGTTCCCGATCGCTCTGTCGCCTAGCTCCTCGCCTTCTCGGTCGGGGGGAGAGGTTAGGCCACGGGGAGTGCGAAGCGTTCGGCCAGCGTCTGTTCCAGGGCGATTTGGTCGGCCACGAAGCCACGAATACCCTCGGCGAGCTTCTCCGTGGCCATCGCGTTGCTGTTTAGCTGGAAGCGAAAGTCCGCTTCGTCCTTGCATTCGCAGGTGCTCATCGGCGCCTCAGCAGCGCCAGGATGGAGGCGCCGGGGAAGGGGGTGTTGCTCAGCGGCCAGTGCCGTGAGTAGCTTTGGGGCGATCGTTAGCCGATCGCAGCCGGCCAGCGCGCGTACCTGATCAATGTTGCGAAAGCTTGCGCCCATCACGATGGTCTCAATGCCCTTGGCTTTGTACAGCTGGTAGATGTTGCGCACGGAGCGCACACCGGGGTCCGCCTCAATGGGTAGGGAGGGGGCTTGAGGGTCGCGTCCCTGATACCAGTCGAGGATTCTGCCGACGAAGGGCGAGATCAGGTAGGCCTTAGCCTGGCCAGCGGCGACCGCCTGCACATCGCTAAATAGAAGTGTGAGGTTGCAGTCAATGTCTTCACGTTGGAGCGTAGCGGCGGCTTGAATGCCTTCCCAGGTGGCAGCCAGCTTGATCAGGACGCGCTCCCGGACGACCCCAGCGTCGGCGTACAGAGCCATAAGGCGTCGTGACTTCTCGATCATGCCCTCAATGTCGAAGGACAGACGCGCGTCCACTTCCGTCGAAACGCGCCCGGGTATCACCTGCAGGATCTGCGTGCCGATGGCCACCGCTACCCGGTCGCACAGGTCTTGCATCCCGTCACAAGTGCGCGCCGATGACGCGATGATCTCATCGTAGCGGGGCAACTGAGCTGCCTTTAGCAGCAGCGTCGGGTTGGTGGTGGCGTCTACGGGGCTGTGCTGCTCGATGGCCTCGAGGTCCCCCGTGTCGGCCACGACGCACGTCATCTCGCGGAGTTGGTCTAGCTGGTGCATAGCAAAGAGGTTCCCGGTCCTGCCGTCGACGACCGCGCATGCTGCCATTAGTCGCTAGAATCTGTAAACGTTTACAGCTGTAGCTGGCCTGCAGATTCTTCGCGAGCGAGTAAGCGAGGGGCGCCGGCAGTCTGAAGAATCGGTCCAATTTCCGCAGTGATAGCGTTATCTTAGTGTGCACCGGGTGCTGCGATGCAAGGTGTGCCGGGGAAGGGCAGCACTGCTCGACAATCGTGCAGCGGCGCTTGATATTGAAAACGTTTACAAGGATACTCGCCCCAACAACACCCGTTCGACCAAGTGACACGACCTGAGGGTTGGGGGACCTTCCTACATGACCAACAAACACGTGATGAACCATGTGCTGGTGCGGGCGACCGCGCTGGCGATTGCGCTGAGCGTCGGCAAAACGGCCCTCGCGCAAGAGGGAGGCGGAGCGGTTGAAGAAGTGGTGACGGTCGGCATTCGTAGCTCGCTGACGAGTGCTGCCGACATCAAGCGCAACGAGAACGGCGTGGTCGATTCGATCACCGCGGAGGATCTGGGTAAGTTCCCGGATACCAACCTCGCCGAGTCGCTGCAGCGCGTGCCAGGTGTCTCGATCGATCGCCGCCAAAATGAGGGGAATCAGATTTCGGTTCGCGGCCTCGGTCCGAACTTCAACATGGTCACCTTGAACGGTCGTCAGATGCCCGTGACTTCCTCGCCGGAGCAAGAGAGCATCGCTTCAGCCACCCAGAGCAGGGCCTTCAACTTCGCTGAGATCGCCTCCGAGTCGGTGACTGGCGTCAATGTCTACAAGACGGCACGTCCCGACGTGCCTTCCGGTGGAATCGGGGCGACGGTGGACATCCGTACGGCGCGCCCCTTCGACTACGAGAAGACGACCTTCTTCTTCAGCGCTGCTGCCGCCCACGACTCTTCCGTTGAGGTGGGGGACGATGTCACCCCGGAGGTTGGCGGGCTGTTTTCCACCACCTTCGGCGGTGACCGCTTCGGTATCCTCGCCAACTTCTCCTACTCCAAGCGCGACTCGAGTGAGCTGTCTACGCATACCGATGGCTGGCTGCGGGATGAGCCGAAGGGGTCTGTGGATGACAACGACGGGCCCTACGAATTCTGGTGCGCAGACGAGAGCTCTGCTTGCGCAGATGCGCCCTTCGTCTACCGCCCGGTAACGCAGATATCTGAGATTCAACACAACACGCGAGAGCGTACCAACGCCCAGTTCGTCGCCCAGTTCGCGCCTAGCGATGACGTGTTGATCACCCTCGACTACGTGCTGTCACGCTTCGATCGTGAGCAGGACCGCTTCCAGACCGGGCTGTTCGGTGTGGTGGCCCCAGGTGTGTTCAACACTGTGCTCTCGGCGAACAACAGCGTGCTTAGTGCCACGCGCACGAACACGGCCGCAGACGCCATCGTCTACGAGAACACGCTTGCCATCGAGAACGACTCCTTCGGACTCAACATCGATTGGCAGCTGAGCGATTCGCTCAACATGCGTTTCGACGCGCATACCTCCCAGGCCGTGAGCCAGCCGGGAGGGCAAATCAACGACAACACGCAGCTCCTGCAGGGACCCTTGGGAATCGACTTCGACTTGACCTACACTCCCGGCGGCGTGGCCATCATCGTGGATGATTCAGGGGCCTTCCGCGGCGTCGACCAGTTCGGCGGTGGCGATCCGCGCCCGGGCGTCGATGAGTTCCAGGACGTGGATGGCTTCTCCCCCCTAGGGTCGGTCATTCGTAACATCGGTATCGACAACGAAATCGATCAGTTCCAGTTGGCCTTGGACTGGGAACTGGATGAGGTGACGCTCACGGTGGGGGCTTCCTACACGGACTACCAGGTCTCGACCAACGCCGTCTCCAGTGGCTTCGTCTTCCAAAACCTCGATGCGTGCAACGGCTGTGCGGACGTGCTCTCACGCGACATCATCGCGGCGCCGAGCGGCTTCAACGTGGTGAACCAGTTCCCGGTCAACGACCTGGTCGCAGCCACCTTCCCGATTCAGATCGACGACATCGTGGCGGCCAATCCGCCCACCTTCTTCGGTGCTTCCGAGCAGTCCTTGGCCCTGTACTTCAACCTGGACCACGACTTCCAGATCGGCAACATGGACGCACGGATCTCCGCTGGCTTCCGCTATGAAGACACGGACGTGACCGGGTCGGCCTTCCAGACCTTCCCCCAGTCCCTCACCATCACCACCTCCACCGAGGGCATGGTCAATTTCGATCCCGATGCGGAGCCGGAGTTCTTCGAGGTGGATGGCGGCTACGAGGTGTTCCTACCGGCCTTCGACTTCCAGCTGCGACCCCGTGAGGATTTGATCGCTCGCCTGTCCTACGGTAAGTCGATCGCGCGGCCGGACCTGAACGCCTTGCGCCCACTGACCACGGTGAGTGACTACCGCCCAGGCACTAGCACGGCGAGCGGCGGTAACCCCGATCTCAACCCGTACTTGGCGGACAACATCGACCTCTCACTCGAGTGGTACTACAGCCCCGGTAGCTACGCGGCGATCACGTACTTCTACAAGAACGTGAGCGACTACATCTCTAGCGAGGTGGTGAACGATGTCATCCTCGACGCCGACGGCAACCCGCTGTTGGACCCCCAGGGCCGCTTCGATCCAACGGTCATCCCGAATGTGGCAGTGACCAGTGAGCCGGGCGACCCCGAAGCGGTGTTTGCTATCACCCGGCCCCTGAACGCACAGGAACGATCGGTGAACGGCCTCGAGCTCTCCCTTCAGCACCTCTTTGGCGCATCGGGCTTCGGCATGCAGCTAAACTACACCCTGGTGTCGAGCGATGCGGAGTACGACCGCTCGAACTTCGAGCAGCAAGCCATCCTGATCGGGCTTAGCGATTCGGCTAACTTGGTCGGCTTTTACGAGAACGACCGCTTCTCGATTCGGGCGGCGGCCAACTGGCGCGATGAGTTCCTGTTCGCAGAGAATCAGCTGCGCGCCACCAACGAGCCGGTGTTCTTCGATGAGTACCTGCAGATCGATCTAAGCGCCTCCTACCAGCTCACCGAGCGGCTGCGTGTAGTGGCGCAAGGGCTGAACTTAAACGGAGAGGATCAGGTGCAGCGAGGTCGTTTCGACGAGCAGTTCCTCCTTCGCAATCAGCAGAAGGCCCGCTTCACCCTGGGCATTCGAGGTACCTTTTAGGCCTTGGGTGTGACGAGGGCCGATATGGAGTTCGCTGCGCTGAAACGCACCTTCGAGCGCGACGGCTACGTCGTGATCGAAGATATGTTCGACCCAGCGACGATGGATCGCTTGGAGTGCTCTATCGCGGAGCACTTCGGCGATCGTCCTGAGTTTCTCCACGACGGCCAGTTCATCACGAAGGCGAAGACCGAGGTGATTCCTTGGTTCCCGCAGCGCGAGGGCGTGACGGACTTCGACGACATCGAGCGCGATGGGCGCCTGCACGAGTTGAGCTCCCTTGTGCTTGGTGAGCAGTGGGAGTCGCAGTACTGCATGGTGATGTTCTCGCGGGCGGGCAGCAGCGGGCAGGCATGGCATCAGGATTGTGATCCCAGCAATCCCGAGCGCTATAACCTCAACCGACTGGTGTACACCCGCGACATCGTCGATGAGATGGGCGGGCAGCCGGTGGTGGTGCCCGGTTCCCATCGGCGAGGGCTGCTCGAGGCCGGGGATCCGATGGCGGCATTCGAGGGCCAGGTCGTCCTGCGTCCGCGCAAGGGCAGCCTACTGCTGCTCCACGGTCATAGCTGGCATCGTGTGCTGCCCGTAGTGCATGGCCATAGCCGTTCCTCCACCAATTTCCGCGCAGCGCCCAAGGGCACGCCGCAGGACATCACCGATGTCTGTGTCTACCGCAACATGCGCTACCGATTTTCCACCGAGGAGGTGGTGGAAGAGCGGATCTCTTAGGATAGGGCGCGAATCGTGTCCATCATGCGCTGTACGCGCAGGCTCGCGGCCAAGGGCACGATGGTGGATTCACGGCGGCCCGCCTGCAGATCCTCGTTGACCGAATCGATCTGGTAGTGGAAGCCTTCCGTGGTGCGCTGGTCCACGAAGCGGTCCACCATCTCGTCCAGGTGCCACAGCTGGCATTCGTCGGCCCGCCAGAAGTCGGGTATGGCGATGTAACCCTCCTCACCGATGATGTAGGCCCAGTTCCGCAGCTTGGCCCTAAACGAGGTGCCAAGCGAGGCGATGCAGTCACCGAAGCTGAGCGTTGCCACGAGGTCGTCTTCGACCCCGTTGGGCGCGCGGCGGGCCACCACGGTGAACTCTCGAGGGTCATCATCGCGAAGCAGTGCGGTGAACGCGACAGGGTAGACGCCCATCTCAAGCAAGCACCCGCCCGCTAGCTCGGCGTTGTACTCCCGCTTGGCGGGGTCGTAGGCGAGGGGATAGCCGAAGTCTGCTTGGATGCGCAGTACGCGTCCGATGCGTCCCGTCGCCACCCAATCCTTCGCGCGCCGTATCGGCGGCAGAAACCAGGTCCACATCGCTTCCATGAGATAGGTACCGCTCTCGTGGGCGAGATGGATCAGCTGCTGGGCGCGCTCTGCGCTCTCAGTGATTGGCTTCTCGCACAGCACGGCCTTTCCGGCGAGCATCGCCTCGCCCGCGTGGGTGAGATGGAAGTTGTGCGGCGTGGCGATGTAGATTGCATCCACCTGCGGATCGCTGTAGAGCGCTTGGTAGCCCCCATGGGCCGCGGGAATCGCGTACTGCGCCGCGAAGCTCGCAGCGGCGGCGCCGTCACGAGCGGCCACCGCCTGCACGCGACCTGCTTTGGTCGCCACCATGTCTCGGGCGAAGGTGTGGGCGATGCGCCCAGCGCCCACAATGCCCCACCGCACTTCACGCATGCGCTGGCCTTGCGCTACCCGCCAATTCCCGCTCGAGAGTCTCGAGCGACTTGCCCTTCGTTTCGGGCATGAGCCAGGTGAGTAGCACCAAAAATACGATCGCCGTCAGCCCAAACAGCAGGAAGGTGCCAGCGCTGCCAAGCGTGGCGAGCTCCCACGGGAAGATAAGCTGAACGGCGGAGGAGACGGCACTGTTGACCACCCCCATCAGTGCCATGCAAACGCCTCGGATGTGATTGGGGAAGATCTCGGAGAACAGCACCCACATCACCGGTCCGAGGGAGAAGGCGAAGGAGGCGACGAAGCCCAAGATCCCGAATAGCACCAGTCGTGCTTTGATCACACCGGCGCTTTGCAGCAGGGCGGCTTCGTTGGCGTCAAGGGCGCTGCGGCCGATGAGTTCGGCCACCGCGTTTTTGAACTGCGTATCGCTCTCGAAGCGTACGCCCTCGAGGGCGATCAGCGAGGAGAGATCGTCCGCGCTCACCAAGTCACTCAGGGCGCCCACGGGCAGCTCGTAGTAGGCAGTGAAAAAGCCGTAGGCGGAGATCATCATCGTGATGGCGACGCCCGCGAGTCCGGCCAGCATCAGCGGCCGACGTCCGACGCGATCGATCAACATCATCGCGAGGACGGTGAAGGCCACGTTGATCGTGCCCACGTAGGTGGCTTGAGCGAAGGCTGCGTTGGTTCCCACGCCGCTCTGTTCGAAGATCGTGGGCGCGTAGAAGAACACCACGTTGATGCCGCTGCTCTGCTGGGCGATGCCAGCGATCAACCCCACGATCAACACGAGGCGCAGGTCGGGGTGGAGCAAGGCGCGCAGCTTCGCCGCCAGCCCACGGGTGGCCTCCTGGGCGCTGGAGCAGATGCTGCTAAGGAGCTCCGGGACCATGGCGATGGGCGCGATGCGCGCCAGGATGCGCTCGGCCTCATCCCTGCGACCTTGCAGCACCAGGTAGCGTGGGCTCTCCGGTGCGAGCAGCATCAGGAAGAAGTAGCTGGCCGCCGGCAGCATCTCGAGCCCCAACATGTAACGCCACACGTTCTGGTCGAGGTCGAGCGCCTGCGCCCATGGGGCTCCCGATTGGCTCGCACCGAGGATGAAGAAGTTGGCGAAGTAGGCGGCGGAGAAGCCGATGACGATGTTCAGCTGGTTGATCGACACCATGCGCCCCCGAAGACGGGCGGGGGCGAGCTCGGCGATGTAGATCGGCGCCAGCATCAAGGTGCCGAAGGCGAGGCCGCCAACGAAGCGCGCGACGACCAGCGTGAGGGCGTCGGGAGCAAAGGCGGAGGCGATGGCGGACACGGTGTAGAGCAGGGCGAGGGCCAACATGACGGGCTTGCGGCCCACGTAGTCGGCGATGGGCCCGACCGTGAGCGCTGCGATCATCGCCGCAAAGCTCGGTGCACTCACGATCGCGCCAACCCACCAGGCGTTGAGCTCGAACTGGGTGGTGACAAAGCCGACCACGCCGGAGATGACGGCCGCATCAAATCCGAATAGGAATCCGCCGAGGGCGATGATGACCGCGTAGCCGATCGCGGTGCGGTCCGTACGACTCATCCACCTTCCTTCCAAGCCGCTACCGCACGGGTGAAGCGTGCGGCCAGCTCATCGTTGGTTTCAAGGCGCGTGTCGCCCCAGAAACCGCTCGCGTAGGGGGCTCCCCACATCGGCTGTGAATCCCAATCGACGTTGATGTAGGCGAGGGCGCGGATGACGTCGCGATGTTCGCCCAGGTAGGCGAACAGGGGCGCAAACCAGTAGTCCCAGATTTCCGTATCGCTCACCGCGACTCGCTCCGTGCCAGCTTCACCGTCCCAAATGGGACTGTGATGGGCCGTAAAGCCTTCGTTCAGGTCGAAGGCCTGCGGGGACGCTTCGGCAATCATCACAGGCTTGCCATGGGCCCGGGCGAGCGCTAACACCTCGTCCGCCAACTCGCCCGGGGCTAGCGGAACGAAGCTGCCTGTGGAGGCGATGGAACGCTCATCGGGGCGCATGAACCAGGATAGACCTAGCCAGTCGACGTAGTCATCCCCCGGGTACCAGCGGCTGATGTCCTCGTGCCCGCCGTCGATGATTTCGTCGACGCCAGCTGCGCTGGCCTGGAGCACGTACTGGATGTTGTCTGCGCCTTCCCCACGCAGCACATCGACGATGCGTCGGTAGGCGGCGATGAAGCGCTGCGGGTTCTCGTAGCCCTGGTTCCACGCGCCGTCGAACTCGTAGCCTATGCGCAGATAGACTTCCCCAGACACCGTGCTGGCGAAATGGGCCAGCTGCTGGATCTTGTCATCGTGGGCACCTTGCACCAGGCGCTGGAGCTCACCCGGGTGGTCGTTCTCGGTAATGGACAGGCCGATCGCGATGTCGTCAACGCCGAAGGTGGTGGCCGTGGTGTAGGCGCTGACTGCGCCGGCCCCCCAGGTGTGTTCGAAGGCTACGGGCTGTCCCTCGCCATCGATGCCGAGGCCGCCGAAGTTGCCTGGTGCCAGCAGGTTGTAGAGGTCGAGATAGGCGGTCAAGCCGTCCGGCGTGGGGCAGCAATCGCTGGCCATGTAGCCTCTAATCGCATCTAGGTCCTGTCCAATGATCAGCAGGTGAGAAGTGGGCGGAGCAGCCGAGGCCTCCTCGCGGGAGGGGGGCGCGAGGGAGACCTCAGCCACTTCGCCGCAACCTTCGATGGCGAGCGTCACCAGCAACAAACAGGGGAAGACGGTAGTGATGGTCAGGGTTCGATCGTTCATCGGCTTGTCGCTTGCACGGCGCACGGTGGTCTTGTTTCAATAGCGCAGACTGTAAACGTTTACAAAAGACGCGGCAACGTGAGAGGAGAGAGGCCTGTGGCGGTGCGCAACGGCGTTAGCAATCCGATCCTGCGCGGATTCAATCCCGATCCGTCGATCTGCCGGGTGGGGTCGGATTTCTACGTCGCGGTATCCACCTTCGAGTGGTACCCGGGCGTGCTGATCTACCACTCCCATGATCTGGCGCGCTGGCGACTGGTGGCGAGACCGCTCGACCGGGCAGCGCTGCTCGACCTACGCGGTGTACCGGACTCATGCGGCGTCTGGGCGCCGTGTTTGAGCTACGCCGATGGGCGCTTCTGGTTGTGCTACACGGCGGTGAAGCGCTTCGACGGAAACTTTAAGGACACGCACAACTACCTCACCACCTGCGAGGAGGTGGATGGCGTCTGGTCCGACCCGATCTACCTCAACTCCAGTGGCTTCGATCCTTCCCTGTTCCACGATCAGGACGGCAAGAAGTGGCTGACGAACATGGTTTGGGATCACCGAGGGGGACGCAGCTACTTCTACGGCATCGTGCTGCAGGAGTTCTGTGTAGAGGCGAGGCAGCTGACGGGTGAACGTAGGCATATTTTCCGCGGTACAGCCCTCGACTGCACGGAGGGGCCCCACCTGTACCGCTTCGGTGATTACTACTACCTAATCACTGCGGAGGGCGGCACGGGCTACGGTCATGCGGTGACCATGGCGCGTGCGAAAGCGATTGACGGCGAGTATGAGGCGGACCCTTCGGGGCCCCTGCTCACCGCGGCGGACGCTCCCGAGTGGCCCCTGCAGCGGGCCGGCCATGGCGACCTCGTGGAGACCGAGGACGGTGAGCTCTACCTCGTGCATCTGTGTGGGCGTCCGCTGCCGGGCACCCGACGCTGCCCCTTGGGGCGGGAGACGGCGATACAGCGCGTGCGCAGGACACCGGATGGATGGATGCGCCTCGCCGGCGGCGGGCATCTGCCAAGTGTTGCGGTCGAGCTCAGCGCACGGCCGTTCGAGCCTACCGCGGACGAGCACTATGAGGATTTCCGTGGCAGGCAGCTTCCGAGTCAGTTCCAATGGTTGCGCACGCCCGACCCGAGCGAGTTCATGAGTTTGGAGGCAGCCCCTGGGCGACTGCGGCTCTACGGCAAAGAGTCCCCCGGGAGCCTGTTCTCCCAGGCCTTGATCGCGCGGCGACAAATGCACTTCGTCTACGAGGCGAGCACGTGCATGCGGTTCGAGCCGGAGAACTTCCAACAGATGGCGGGGCTCATCTGCTACTACAATTCCTCCAAGTTCTACTACCTGTATGTCTCGTGCGACGAGGATGCTGTGAAGCACCTGAGCATCATGAGCTGTGAGGCAAATCGCACGCTGGCGGTGACTTACCCGGTGGCAGCGCTGCGTGTCGATCTGCCTCCGGATGCGCCCATCTGGCTGCGGGCGAGCGTGCGCTACGAGCACCTGAACTTCGATTGGTCCGAAGATGGCGAGCAATGGCGCCGCCTGCCCGTGACTCTGGATTACAGCGTGCTGTCGGACGAAGCGGGCATGGACGGTGCTGAGCAGTTCACCGGTGCGTTCGTCGGCATGACCTGCAACGACCTCTGCGGCGCGGGCGCCTACGCAGACTTCGAGAGCTTCGCCTACCGCGGACGAGACTAGGTTAGCGCCTGGGGGAGCCGGTGGACTGACGGATGATCAGCTTGTGCGGCACGATTTCTGCAGCGCGGTTGACGCGCGCGCTGTCTTCAATGCGGCGGCACAAGCGGTACATCACCCGCTCACCGATCTCCTCTGCAGGCTGGTTGATCGTGGTGAGTGGGGGGTCGGTGACTTCCGCGTAGCGGATATCGTCGAAGCCGATGATCGAGATGTCGTGCGGCACGCGAAGGCCAGCGGCCTTCACTTCGTGCAGGCAGCCCATCGCCATCTCGTCGTTGGCGCAGAAGATCGCCGTCGGCAGGCGGCTGTGGTTGAGCAGATTGCGAGTGGCGCGACGGGCCCCCGCGATGCTAAGGCCACCGTCCACCACCCAGCCCTCGGCGATTTCCAGCTCGGCGTGCTTCATCGCGCCGCGGTAGCCGTACTCACGATCCTTCGTGAGCAGGGAGGACTCCTCGCCGCAGATCATGGCGATGTCGCGATGGCCTAAGGAGATAAGGTAGTTAGTGGCTTCCTTCGCGGCAGCCACGTTGTCGATCTGCACGCTTGGAAACTCGGCCAACTCGGGAGACACGGTCTCGCAGCCGATCACGATCGGTAGGCGCTGCTTGCTCTTGCTCGACAGCACCTTGGTGCCAAACGGTGACATGCTGGCGAGCAGCACGATGCCGTCCGTCTGGTTCGACACCACCATCTTGCCAAGCTCGTCCGCGGTCATCGTGTTGAGCTGAGTCTCTTCGATGATGACGCCGTAGCCCTTCGCCGTCGCCGCCGCTCGAATGCCGCGCATGACCCCCGCGAAGAAGGGGTCGCCCACGGAGGGCAGCACCACCATCACGATGTTGGTGCGGCCACGGCGAAAGTTCTGGGCCAAGGTGTTCGGCGAGTAGCCCGTACGCACGATCGCGTCCTGGACCTTGATCCGGGTCTTGTCGGTCACCTTCTCGGGGGTGTTGATACACCGTGAGACCGTGGCGATGGACACGCCTGCGAGGCGCGCCACTTCTTTGATCGATACGTCTGCGGCCATGGGAAGATAACTCTCGCGGCGAATTAACTCGGTTCATTGGCGGACTTGACGCCTGCGTTTCACCGCGCGAATTGCGGCGTTGCGGAACCGTGAGACACCCAATAATGTAAACGTTTTCTCAACGCTCATGTAAAGAGGGACCTAGGCCTGTTGAACGCGGTGCAGCATTCTCTCTCTTCCTTAGGGCTCGCGTCTGCGCGGGGCCTGCACCTACGGGTGCTGAATCTTGGCGCCACCGTACAATCCCTTAGTATGCCCTCTGCACAGGGCCGGCTGCCGGTGGCGCTGGGATTTGAGCGGCCCGGCGACTATCGGCAAAGCCCTTTCTACCTGGGGGCGACCGTAGGCCGCTATGCCAATCGGATCCACCGGGCACGGTTCGCCTTTGCGGGTCGTCGCATCGCCTTGCAGGCCAACGAGCCGTCCACGGGCAACAGCTTGCACGGCGGAGATGACGGCTTTCATCGGCAAATTTGGCGCTTGGCCTACGGTCCTGATCGCCGGTCCATCCTATGCCGCTATCGCTCCCCCGATGGCGAAGGTGGGTTTCCCGGTAACGTCGTTGCAACGGTGATCTACACGCTGGTCGATCCGATGACGTTAGCGATTCGCTTTCATGCGGTGTCTGATCAGGACACGGTGCTAAGCCTCACGAACCATACGTACTTCAATTTAGCGCCCAGGGACGGGGCGGTAGATAGCCATCAAATACGCATTCATGCCAGCCATTACACACCCACCAACGATGCGAAAATCCCAACGGGGGAGCTGCGCGCGGTGGCTGGCTCCGCGTTTGATTTGCGCGAGTTGCGAGCCCTGTGTCACGAGGATGGACCGGCCCGTTTCGACCACAACTTCGCGGTGAACGGGCAGACGGGGGTGTTACGGCCCGCCGCCGAGCTTTACGCGCCGACCACGGGCCTGCGGATGCGCATGAACACGACGCAGGCGGGTGTCCAGCTCTACACTGGCGATGGACTCGCTGGGCCCTTCGCCCCGCGGCAGGGAGTGTGTCTGGAGGCCCAGGGCTTCCCTGATGCGCCGAATCAGCCGCAGTTTCCATCACCGCGTCTAGCGGCTGGGGAGCCCTACGAGCACACGAGCGTGTTTGAGTTCTCGGCGGGCCTGGACTAGGCGAGCCCCGCCGTCGAGGGGTGTGGGAACCCGCTTGGAACCGTTTGTGCCTTGTGCAGGCGAGCAGTCTGGCTCTAGAATGTAAACGTTTTCTTTTTCGGCCAATTCAGATGAGCACAGTCCTCGGGATCGATCTAGGCACCCAGAGCGTCAAGGCCCTCTGCTACGACGTGGACGCCCGTGAGATCATCGCGGTGGCGTCGGCGCCCCTGGATCTTTACCAGACCGACGCGGGCTTGGCGGAGCAGCAGGCCCACTGGTGGACCAACGCGCTCACCCACGCCTTGCGGCAAATCGGTAAGAGCACCCGCGAAGGCGTCGCGGCGATCGGCGTGTCTGGGCAGCAACACGGTTTTGTGCCTCTCGATGGAGGTGGCGAGGTGCAAGCCCCGGTGAAGCTGTGGTGCGACACCTCTACGGGCGCTGAGTGCGACCTCGTCATGGAGGCCTTCGGCGGCCGGCAGGCGTGCATCGAGGAGCTCGGTAACGCTATCTTGCCCGGCTACACGGCCTCGAAGGTGCGCTGGTTTCGCGACCAGCACCCAGGTCTCTACGCCAAGATGAGCAGCATTCTGCTGCCTCACGATTACCTCAACTTCTACCTGACCGGCGAGCGTTGTATGGAGGCGGGCGATGCCTCCGGCACGGGATTTCTCGACGTGCACACGCGCAGTTGGTCAAGCAAGATGCTCAGCGCCATGGATCCTGAACGGGATCTCAGCGAGTGCCTGCCGGAGGTCGGGGTCGCTAACGTGCCGATCGGTCAGCTGCTGCCCTCGGTGGCTAAGGAGTTGGGCCTTCCCGCTGGCGTGCCCGTCTCGATCGGCGGTGGTGACAACATGATGAGTGCCATCGGCACGGGCAACGTGGAGGCGGGCGTGGTCACCATGAGCCTCGGCACCTCGGGCACCGTGTTCGCGTACTCAGCAAGTCCCGTAGTGGACCCGAAAGGCAACATCGCGGCCTTTTGCTCGTCCACCGGTGGCTGGATGCCCCTGCTGTGCACGATGAACTGCACCGTGAGCACCAAGCTCATGGGAGAGCTCATCGGTAGCGACCCCCGAGACCTCGATGATCTTCTGGAGAGCTCGACCCCGGGCGCCGACGGCGTGGTCACCGTGCCGTACTTCAACGGCGAGCGCACGCCGAACCTGCCCAACGCCAAGGGCTGCGTGGCGGGCTTGGACGCACGCAATTGCCGCCCGGAGAACCTCGTGCGCTCGGCCGTGGAGGGCGCGACCTTCGCCCTACGCTTTGGCTTGGAGGAGCTCGCGGACCAGGGCGTAGCGGCCGAGCAGATCGTGCTGACGGGCGGTGGCGCAAACAGCCCCGCTTGGCGTCAGATGGTGGCCGACATCTGCGCTGCACCCGTGACCATGGTCAACCATAGCGAAGGCGCCGCCTTCGGCGCAGCGCTGCAGGCACTCGCCATGCTCGAGGGTCCCGAGAGGCCTATGAAGGAGCTGATCGCCCCCCACCTGCAGTGGGACGACGAGGCGCGCAAGGAGCCGAACGCCTCGGCGGTCAACCTCTACAACGACACCTATCGCGAATATCAATATGCTGCGCAGAAGGTCGCGGAGCTCTACGGGTGAGCATTGCGAGCTAGAGGTGATCCTATGAGTCGAACCGTCTTTACCGGTGACACGAGCTACTTTCCTGGCGTCGGGCAAATCACCTTCGAGGGCCCAGACTCGGACAATCCGTTAGCCTTCAAAGCCTACGATCCCGAGCGGGTCGTGCGCGGCAAATCGATGGAGGAGCACCTGCGCTTTGCGGTGTGCTACTGGCACTCCTTTTGTGGCAACGGCGGCGACCCCTTCGGCCCTGGCACGCGTGCCTACCCCTGGCGCATCGACGGCGATCCCCGCGCCTCGGCCACGGAGCGTCTGAACGCGGCCTTCGAGTTCTTCAGCAAGTTGAACGTGCCCTATTGGTGCTTCCACGACTTCGACCTCGCGTGGGAGGGGGCAAGCGTCGTCGAGTCTGAGCGCAACCTTCAGTACGTGGTCGAGCTGGCCAAGGAGCGCCAACAGGAGACCGGAATGCGTCTGCTCTGGGGAACGGCCAACGCCTTCTCTAACCCGCGTTACATGAATGGCGCTGCGACCAATCCGAACTTCGAGGTGGTGACCTACGTCGCCGCTCAGGTGAAGGCGGCGATCGACGCCACGATCGCCCTAGGTGGGGAGAACTACGTCTTCTGGGGCGGGCGCGAAGGGTATGCCTACCTGCAGAATACGGACACCAAGCGCGAGCTGGCGCATTTTGCGATGTTCCTGCACAAGGCGAGGGAATACGCCCGCGCGAACGGCTTCGAGGGCACCTTCCTGATTGAGCCCAAGCCCATGGAGCCGATGAAGCACCAGTACGACTTCGATGCGCAAACGGTGATCGGCTTCCTTCGCCATCACGGCTTGGCCGGAGACTTCAAACTCAACATCGAAGCCAACCACGCCACGCTGGCCGGGCACACCTTCGCCCATGATCTGCGCATGAGTGCGGATGCGGATCTGCTGGGTTCCATCGACGCTAACCGGGGGGATCCCCAGAACGGCTGGGATACGGATCAGTTCCCCGGGGACATCTACGATTGCGTGCACGCGATGATGGTCGTGCTCGAGGCGGGAGGCCTCGGCCGCGGTGGCCTCAACTTCGATGCCAAGGTACGTCGGGAATCGACGGACCGGGAAGATCTGTTCCATGCGCACATCGGCGGCATGGACGCGTTCGCGCGTGGCCTCGTGATTGCCGATCGGATTCTCGACGATCCGCGCTCGGCGCAGCTGCGCGACGGGCGCTACGAGAGCTTCGATTCGGGCGACGGTCAGCGCTTTGAGGCAGGCGAGCTCGGGTTCAATGAGCTACGCGAGATTGCCGTCGCGCGGGGTGAGCCGCAGCAGGTCAGCGGTAAGCAGGAGCTGTTCGAGAACCTGATCAACGATCACATCGCGCGCGGCGCTTCCTGAGGCGCGCCCGGCGGGGCTGCGTCGGCGATCTAGGGAGGATGCGCTCAGCTCACCGATCGGCCGTCTTCGCCGCGGCGCGCAGGCGCGCCAAGATCTCCTGCGCTGCCCCCTCGCGGTCTCTCTCATTTCTGCGCACGAGGGCCATCGGCGCGTCTACCTCCCGCGTATGACGTCCACTCCACACCATCAACTCCAGCAGCAGCGGCACCATGCGCTCCCCGTGTTCGGTGAGCTCATACTTCGTCCGTCGACCGTCCTGCGGATCGGCTAGGCGCACGATGACACCTGCCCGCTGCAGCCTGGCTAGACGCTCAGTTAGGATGTTGGTGGCGATGCCCTCGGGCATCGCCTTGAACTGCGAGAAGCTGCGCTTGTGGTTGAAGACCATGTCGCGCACCACCAGCAGCGTCCACTTATCACCGAGGATCTCGATCGCGTGGTCAATCGGGCAGCGCGAGCGCGGTGCTTTGGTCCGTTCGGTCATCGGGCCTCAGTAGGTCGACCAGTCCAGCTGCTGGTCCATGTGTCTACGATACCTCGCGATGCGCGCGAACTGCTCCAATACCTCCGGCGCAAAGAAGCGCAGGGACCAATGCAGGAAGACGTCAAGGGCGGTGACGGAGTCGCCT
This sequence comes from Pseudomonadota bacterium, assembly GCA_039193195.1. Lineage (NCBI taxonomy): Bacteria > Pseudomonadati > Pseudomonadota > Pseudomonadota bacterium. The sequence goes on along the minus strand of JBCCWS010000023.1, from coordinate 70,473 downwards.
AGAAAGTAGGGGCCTTCAAAGCGCTGATCGTAGAGCGTCAATGCGCGGTGTATCGCCAGGCGCGATTCCGCCGCCTCGGGGTGGCCGGTCGGGAGCCTTAGGTGCTGGACGGGCGCGGCGTCTTGCGCGTGAATGCGAACAGGCCAAGCACCAAGAGCAGTGCTAGGGTGAGGGCGTGCAGCGGCCAGAAGGCCGTGGGTGCCAAGTCTCGCCCGTAGGTGTGGGGAAACCCGCTGACCGCCTGGACGACGATCGACGTGTTCCAGGCCAGCCACAGGAAACCACTGGCCGCGAGCGCGGCGCTGGCGCCAAGTGCTCGCAGGCTCATCAGCGGGGGCAGTTGCCATGCTACGTCGTCGCGCCGCAGTCGCCAGGCCAGCACCGCGAAGGCAAGGGCGAGGAGCACGAGGAACACGGCGATGACAATGCGCGCCTGGCCCGCCTGCTCTGCGGCCACGGCCTGCGCATCGGCACAATCGGTCGCGTACGCAGGGACCTCGAAGGACTCGCTCCAGAAGCAGAGCACGTCCTGGATGAGGTGCATGCCGTTGTTGCCGTTGGTAAGTACCACGATGCCCGCATCAGCCGAGGGCGACAGGGAGAGCCTGGCCCGCCAGCCGATGTTGCCCCCGTTGTGCCAGACGATGTCACCGTCTTCTTGCGCCACGAACCCTAGCCCGTACCAGCCGCCGGACTCGGGCACCGCGGTGTGGAGCAGTTCAACCGACGCGGGCGACAAGACGGTCTGCTCGCCGAGGTTAGCGACCACGAAGCGCCCGAGGTCTTCCGCCGTTGTGTGTAGGGCCGCGGCCGCCTGCGCCGTGAAGCGATAGCTGGGGACGCGCTTGCCGTGCGAATCGTAGGCGGTGGCTGCGCGGGCGAGCAACTCGGCAGAGGGTTGGTAGTCGCTGGTCGACATCCCCAGGGGTGTCAGCACGCGCTCGCGCGCGTAGTCGGCGAAGGCTTGTCCGGTCGCCTCCTCGATAATCAGCTGGATGAGCGTGTAGCCGCCGCCCGAATAGGACCATTCGGTGCCGGGCGTCGATTGCAGGAACACGGCGCCGGCACCGTTGGTGTCGCCGGCGAGTGATTCGGTGACGGTGGGGCGTTCCACCTCCGGCGGGAAGCCCGGGTACCCGCCCAGAGAGAGGCCGGCGGTGTGGGAGAGCAAGCGGCGCAGGGTGACGCCCGAGGCGTCGAAATCGCTGTCCGGGAGCTGCCAACGAGTGAGGTAGGTGGCGACCGGCGTGTCCAGATCGAGCACGCCATCCTCCACCGCTGTCATCACTGCCCAGGCAGCAACAGGCTTGGAGATCGAGGCGACCTGCATTACCGTCTGCGGTCTCATCAGCGCTTGCGCGTCGGCCCGCCCAGCGGCCGTGAGGTGGGTTACCTCGCCGCCGTGGATCAGGGCGACGGAGGCGCCGACGACGCCGTGGTTCTCGAGTGCCGCGGTCAGGTACGTATCGAACGCGGCGTACTTCTGCGCGTCAGCGATGGCGCCCAGGGGCAACAGCAGCAGGAAGAGAAGAGCGTAAACGGATTTCATAGGTCGCGCGAACTCTCTGGGGCTCCGTCCGCACGACGGCGGGCTTCGCGGACGAGGCGCACGAGCTCGGGGCGTAGCGCCTCGCAGCTGGATAAGCTCGCGTCATAGGTCAGTCGCCGATGATCGTCCCCCAGCGCCATGTCCACACCTTCGGGGTCGAGCCCCGTCATGTGCCATTCGCCGTTCGGCGCCCCGCACAGCACGTGGGCGTAGAGCGCCGTGGCGTCCAGGTGATCCTCGTTCATGTGCGTGACGGCGCCGCGCTCCATCGCGTGCCAGGCGGACCAGTCTGGGAAGGGCGTCGCCAGGTCCTCGTGGGTCAGGGCGAAGGCGCGGCCAAAGCCGAGCACGAGATCCGCTTGGGCGGGCCTTAGGCGCCAGAAGGAGAAGTCGTCGAAGTCCGCGTAGCGTGCGGCACCGGGGTGGCGGGCGAGGTAGCGACGCTGGACCCGTGCGCGTTGCTCATTCTCACATCGTTCGACGGTGCCGTGGAGCGTGAGGCGCCGGTGGGCCAACGGATCGCCGGCACCCGGCTCGCCGATCAGCACAGCGGCGCGCGGATCAGCAGTCATGCAAGCGACCCGGCCGGAGAGGGTGGAGACCAGGAACACGGGGCTGCCATCGCAGTCTGTAGCGAGGCCGACGCGACCGACCGTGGGTGCGCTCGCCTCGGGCTCACACAGGGCGAGGGCCCCGAAGCGTGCTGTGCGGATCATGTCCTTGGCCGTGCGCCGGGCATCGTCGTCTACGGGTTGTCGTACCGCCTGCTTGGTGTCGCTCATGCGTCCTATCACTGCGCTATTAGCTTGCGCCGATTGTGGCACGGTTCGGCCGGGGGATCGCCGTCGCTTAGCGTTCTGCAGCGCGGCCCTTCCAGCGCACGAGGTGACCTCGCATGGCCCACATGTCGTCGATCAGCACGTCGATCTGGCCGGCGTTCGGCACCGCGTCCAATTGCGCTGGACGGATGAGGCCGAGATTGGCCGTGCCGCGCGCGTAGGGTCCGAACACCAGGATGCGCGTGTTGCTGTCCGCCATCCGAGCAATGAATCGATTAGGCCAGCCCCAAAACAGGTGGCGTAGATTTAGGGGTACACCGATCACCTTGTCCCTACAGCTCGGGGGAATCCGGCCGCTCCATCCCGTGAGCAGGTAGTCCTTGGTGCACACTTTCGCTTCTGAACTACCGAAGGCGACGACCCCCGGGAAGCGGTCGGCGATGCGCTGCGAAGGCGCTGTCGCGCCGTAGAACAGATCGCCCAGAGGCACCGGGTCTCGGCCTGCGGTGAGGAGGGCGTCGGCGAGCTGATCGGCCTCGGCCGGGTCGTCGCTCTTGAAGTTGAACATGATCGCGCTGGCGGGCAGCGCGTCCAGGGCCTCTTGCAAGGTGGGCATCTGGCCCACGCCCCTACCGCGAAGGGGGTAGGTCTCGCCACCGTCCGCCGTGTAGCCATAGCCGACGTCCAGGGCCTGCAGCTCGCGCAAGGTCAGGTCGCGCGTCTCGCCGCTGCCCTCGGTGCGACAGTCGACGGTCCAGTCGTGGAAGAGCACGATCTCCCCATCGCGGGTGGGGGCGATGTCGACCTCCACCGCGTCTGCGCCGAGTGCTAGCGCCTCGCGCATGGAGCGGACGGTGTTTTCGAAGTAGTGGTGGACGGGCGCCACGATACGCGAGGCCGTGCAGTCGTCTCGGCCCACCCCGGTCCGATCGAAATAGTGGTACACGCCGCGGTGGGCGATCACCCGTGCCGTGCCGGGCGGCGTTGGCGCGAAGACACTGGCATTGAGGCCAGTGAGCGCAGCGAGGGCGATACCACCGAGGATCATTGCGAGGGTCCGCTTGTGCACGTACGCCTTCTCCCTTCCACGTCGACGATGTTGCTGATCGTGGCCAGGCACTGCGCCGTCGCACCCTACGCGTTGCAACGACGCCAAAGCGTAATGGACACTAGGGCCATCGACATAGTGCTAGGATTTTCCCCATGACCGCTACCTTCGACTTCACCGGCAAGCAAGTGTTCGTTTTCGGCGGCACGAGCGGCATCAACCTCGGTATCGCCCAGTGCTTCGCCAATGCAGGCGCGTCCGTCGCGGTGGCGAGCCGTTCCCAGGACAAGGTGGATGCGGCAGTGGCGACCCTAGGGGCCGGCGCCACGGGCTATTCGCTGGATGTGCGGGACGTGGACGCGGTGAGCGACGCCCTCGCGCGCCACGCGGAGGCGGCGGGGCCCCTCGACATTCTGATCTCTGGCGCTGCGGGCAACTTCCCGGCCTTCGCCAGCGACATGTCGGCGAACGCCTTCAAGTCCGTCGTAGATATCGACCTGCTCGGCTCCTTTCACGTGTTGAAGTCGGCGTACCCGTACCTCACCAAACCGGGTGCATCGGTGATCAACATCTCCGCCCCTCAAGCGTTTCTGGCCATGCCGATGCAAAGCCACGTGTGCGCGGCGAAGGCGGGCGTCGACATGTTGACGCGGACGCTGGCGTTGGAGTGGGGGGCGGCAGGGGTGCGCGTGAACAGCATCGTGCCGGGGCCGATCGAGAACACCGAAGGCGTGAGGCGCTTGGCACCGACGGAGGCGGTCGCCGACATGTATCGCAAGAGCGTACCCCTCAATCGCTTCGGCACGGCGACGGAGATCGGCCAGACGGCCATGTTCCTCTCCTCCGATGCAGCCGCTTACGTAAACGGCGCTATCCTGCCGGTGGACGGCGGCTGGTCCGTGGCTGGTGCTAGCGCCGCGGCACTCACCATGTTGGAGCTTCAGCCAGGCAAGCGCTGAGCTTGCCTGCTCACGCGTAGGGTGCGACCCATCACTAAAGGCGGCCGTGTCCTCCTCGTGCAATCCGCAAGCACAAGTGCTCGGCCACTACCGATTAGGCGTGTGCGCCAGCAGTTGACGCAGGCGCGGATAGTCCACCTTGGAGTTGTGGCGCTTGTCCATCGGCACGGTTCGCACGGCGACCACCGTCACCTCGCCTAGGGGCTGTGCCAGGTTGCGCAAGAGCTCCATGTCGAGGCGTTCTCCGGCGAGGGCAAGCCAGCGGCGCTCACCGTCCACGAGCAGCGCGGCCTGGCGCACGCCAGGCCAGCCGAGTGCCGCCGCTTCAAACGCAAAGGGATACAGACCGTCGGCGGTGGCGCAGAGGCGTCCGAGGAGCCACAGGCGACCTTGTGTATCCACCCGCACCGCATCCCCGGTGCGGTGCCAGAGCTGAGCGCCGTCATGGACCTTCGTGTGCCGATCGTCCGCGGGATCGAGGTAGCCCGGATTGACGTGGGGGCCGCTCACCCACAGTTCATCGTCCTCCACTCGCACCTGCGCTTCGGGGATGGGATGACCCGCGAGCAGACCGCCGCCACGCGCCATGGCCTCGAAGTCTGTGGCTTTGATCTCATCGAAGCGAATAGCGGCGATAGGTTCTGCCTCCGTGGAGCCGTAGACGGCGTGAATCGCGGCCTGCGGCATGGCCTTATGGAGCGCGTGCAGGAGGTTTGAGAAGACGGGGCCACCGCCGGTGAACACGGCCTTGATCGAGGGGAGCGCAGGGCCCTCGGCCCGCACCACGCGTTCGCAAACCGCCGGAGGGGCGACGAGGCGGGTCACCTGATGTCGGACCATCTGTTCACGCAGACGGCGACCGTCGAGCTTTGAAGGGCGCGAGAGGCGGCCCGCGGGGATGACGCTGGTGGCGCCCGCAGCCAGGTTGGAGAGGATGAATACCGGTAGAGAGATCAGATCGACATCGTCGGGCTGCGTGTGCCGAATCCGCTCCAGCAGCTCGTGCTGCAGCAGCAGGAACTCAACGGATCGAACGATTCCCTTTGGTTGGCCGGTAGAGCCGCTGGTGAAGGTCATCAACGCGGGGGACTCGGCAGCTGTGGCCACCACGGGACCATCGGCCCGGACACGTCGATCATTACGCGCCTTAGGGGGTGCAGCACTCGCGGTCGCGGGACGTTTCGGCAAGTTCGCCAGGGCGCGCAGTTCTGCGATGAAAGGCTGCAGGACGCGCACAGGCCAGCCGCCGATTAGCCCAGCGGGGCCAGCCGCTCGCACTGCGTGGCGTACGCCACTGAGGCCTGCGGCGGGTTCGGGAAACATCGCCACGGCGCCGAGACGGAACAGTGCTAGCAGTGTTTCGTAGAGAGCGGGCGAGACACCGCGGGCGACCAGGACGATATCGCCGGCGTGAATACCGCTTCGCTCCAGTTCGACAGCGCGCCGTCCAGATCGGGCTGCGAGCTCACCGTAGGTGGTGGTAGCGCCGCTGCCCATGATCAGCGCCGCCTGTTCGGGACGGGTGCTAGCGTGCGCGAGGAAACGCTCCAGCAGGGCGTTCACAGGCTCTTGCCGTAGAGCGCGTAGCGTCGAAATATCCGCCCCGCCGTGCGCGTACTGTGTTCGGCCGAGAGGTTGTCCTCGTGCATTAGGGCATGAATCACCTCGCTGAAGCCACGTCTTCCGGCGATGCGATGAAATCTGTTTGCCAGTGCGGAACCACAGCCCGGCACCAATGACGCATAGGTCTTGAGGATGACGGTGTGCGCGGGGTTGCTTGGATCCGGCAGGGCAAAGAGAAAGCCACGCAGGGCACCGGTCCCGTCTTCGGCCAGGAGCACCAGTTCAGGGTCGATGTGGACAGCGAGTGCCCGGTAGCCCTCTATGAACGCGGCGCGGGGGATCGGCGTGTAGAACGCGTTGCGCGCAAAGGCCTGTAGGCATACGTCGAAGATGCGGGAGAGTTCGTCTTCGAGCGCATCTGCGCGTAGCGACCTCAGGTGGATGCCTGGCGGGCGGTTTGCGTCAGGGGCGGGCGCGGCCGAATCGCGTACGGCCGAGCAGTAGCGCCCCACGACGTCGAATCCTGCATTCTCGAAGGCGGTTACGAAGTGCGATGGATTGGCTGGCTCCAGAAAGAACGGGTCGCGCCCCTCGCTCTGCGTGACCAAGCGGTAGCTGGACCACGTGGTGCCGTTCATGGGACCCAAGACGGCGCCGAATCCTGCCTCGCGCAGGCGGACGACGGCCACCTTTAGCGCCACTTCTCCCGCCATCGCATCCGCGCAGGCGAAGCTACCGATCGCTGCGGTTCGCGCGCCGTCAAGGCTGGGGGCGTGGGCGTAGACCGTCATCTCAGCGTTCGCGAAGTTCCACTCGGTGATGTCGTTCATAGGTGCTGGGGCTGTGGTGTGCGCTGCTTACCGGCGGGGCGGCGCGGGATGAGGCGACCGATCATGGTGAAAAGGGCAGTGTGAGCAGGCCCAGGGTCGCACTCACGGACCCCAACACCACCCAGGGAAAGCGCAGCTCGCGATCGCGTTGACTCCATCCAAGAAGTGCCGCTAGCGCGATGGCGCTGGCGCCGACGGTGAAGAAGCTCAGTGCCTGCGCCGACGCGCCTTCCACGACTACCGTGCGTACGCTCATCGCCGCCATGGCCAGCGCGGTTGCGAGCAACGCCACCGCGACCCGCTGGCCGTAGCGAGCAGCGATCCCAGCCGCCAGGCTCGCAAAGGCGACGTTGAAGGCGAAGATCGTGTTCACCTCGAGCAGGTGACTCACGAGGAAGAAGGCTAGCGCCACTCCCACGATCACGACTACCAGATTCAAGGGGTCGTGCAGTACCTCGCGGGCGGGGTCGGTGCGTCGGCAGAACGCGTAGACGGCCACCGCGAAGATCGGCGTGAGCAGGCTGTCCACGCCCGAGAAAGTGCCGATCAGGAAGAACAGGGACGTGAACATGGCCACCATGTGAGGAGACTCATGGCGGCGCCGGGTCAGCTCCATGAGCGTGGCCACGGACACGAGAAAGGCGCTAGCCACGAGCACCAGCCACCACGCGCCGAGGTAGCTGAGGTTGGCGAGGAGAAAGTACAGCCCTAAGGGGATGAACAGATTGTCGAGCCCCCGCCAGCTCGATGCTTCGAGCAGGGCACCGAAGGCGGCCGTGACGAAGGCGAGTAAGATGACTTCGCGGCGGCCGATGTCTGTGAGCAGGAGGTAGACGATCAGCGAGAGGAGCCAGCCGCTGGCGACGAACACCGCGACGCCCTCCCAACTCTTTCGCCCGCGTTCGACGCGGAAAGTATTGCGACCGTAGCGTGAGCCCACGATGGCGCTGGCGGCGTCGCAGAGCGTGAGCATGAGCAGCGGCAAGACGTAGAGCACCACGCCCATCGGCGGCGCACCCTGGTCGACTACGGTGATGTAGTGACCGTCCTTTAGAACGAACAGCAGGGCAACCGACACGGCGAACAGCACCTCCCCGTACGACACCCGATCCACCGAATGCAGTCCTTCGCCGAGCTTGCTGCGCAGGCGCCCGCGGGCGGCGATGAACACGGCAGCAGCGAGGGCGCAGGTCAAGGCGACTTCCCACGTATGGGTGAATAGCCAGGGGAACGCGAGGCAGTACAAGCCGAGGGAAATGTGGATAGCCTTGCGCGAGAGCTCCGGCGCCAGCTTGAGGCGCCTTGCGAGCCGCGCGACGCTCCACAGCACGGCCACTAGCAGCACGACAGATCCCACGATCTTGCCGGCGCTCAGGCCGAGCATAGCGGCGCTCACCGCACCTGCTCCACGACGAACGTGCGATAGAAAAAGGCCTTGTCGCGCGGTGCGAGGTCTTGCTCAAGAGCCTGTAAGGTGATGACCTGGTTGGCCAGGGATGGCGGTGCGCGCCGGGGTGCCATCATGTTCCAGTAGGCGATACGGGCACCGGATCGCGCGGTTGCCAGTACGGCGCGGTAGGCCGCTTCATGCGCCTGTGGCGACATGTACTCGAAGATGTCGGAGAGGTTGAAGGCATCGGCTTGCACGCCCTGATCTGCGAGGGCTTCCATCGTGCAGTGGTGAATCTCGAGGTGGGCGAGGCGCGACCGAATCATATCGAAGTTTGCGGCGCGCAGGGCGAAGGGCAAGGCGTCTTCGTGCTCACCGTGGCGTCCTAGCAAAATCCAGTGCAAATACGGGTTGGCGGACGGATCCAGGGCGACCAGTGCGTGACGTGTGAGCTCGCCAACTTGGGCCGAAAGGCTGCCTTCGGCGTGGGTGAAGAAGGCGGGGTCGCGGCCCAGGCGTCCCATGACGAACTCTGAAAAGAACAGCTTCAGCACCAATCGCCAGCGCCAGCTATTCCAGCGCTCGCGATAAAATTGCTCACGCGCCTCGGGGTCCCGTGAGTCGAGCAAGTCGCGCACCGTGCCGCTGCCGTGGATGACGGGCAGTACGCGGGTGCGGAACACGCGGAAGTAGTGCTCGAAGCGGCCGACGCCGCCCAGCCCATACCGTTCGACATGGTCCCGGCGTGCTGACCAAAACGCCTGATCCGCGTCGTCGAGGCGCCGCGCCGTGCGATCCAGCAGCTCGGCCCGTCGCACCGACGGACGCGATCCCATCAGCTCGACCAGCTCTTCGTGGCGTAGGGTCTCATAGGCGCTCACACGTAGGCGTACGCAGGCGAGCTGGGCAGCGCTGAGATCGACGGCGATCACGCGCGCGAAGCCGCGCGCCAGCAGCGCGAGGGCGTTGTCGCCGGCGGAGGCGATGGAGAGGGCAGTGGCGTTGCTGAGGTCAGTAGCCTCATCAGGCACCAAGGCGGACAAGAGGATATCCGCGTCCTCCCACACCTGGGCGTAGCGGATCTGGTCGAAGCGCGCGCGGCTGGTGATCTCGGTGTCGCTCACGGCGGCGTCTCGGCGGATGGTGCGTCGCCGACGCGGGCAGCCTCGTCAGGCGTCACTGCGGTTGTGAAGTCAGACGCTCGCTGCACGCGGGTGATCGTGCCGAGGCCGCCGTCGAGTCGCACCAGGTCGCCGCTCTCGAGCCAAGCGGTGACCCCTGGGACCGCCACCACGCAAGGCAATCCCAGCTCACGGGCGACGATGGCGGAGTGCGACAGCAATGAGCCGCGCTCGGCGATCACGCCGGCCGCAGCGGCGAATACAGCGATCCAACCGGGGTCCGTATGCCGTGCGACCAGAATCTCGCCAGTCTTCAGCCCCTCGCGCCGCGGGTCTGTGATCACCCGCACGCGCGCAGTCACGATGCCCTGGCAACAGGCGAGACCTTCTCGCACTTCCTCGCCGCGATGATCGTCTTCAGCATCGGCACTCGTCTCGTGGTGGAGTGCGCCTTGCAGCACGGCGAGGCTCGGCAGGGGCGAGCGCAGGCTTAGGCGTTCAGGGGGGTCCGGGCGTGCCAGGCTCGCGTCGAGTTCCCGTTGGCGCAGTGCGGCGAGTTGGCGCAGATCTTGGGTGACGCTCGTCCCCTCCGCCGCCGCGAGCAGCTCGTCCACCGTCAGGCAGAACACCTGGCGGGCGTCGTCCAGGACGCCGGCTTCCTGCAGCCGTGCGCCCATCGCCAGGAAGATCCGGCGCACGCGGCCAAACAGGCGCGTTCGCTCGAAGCGCAGGTTCTCCCGGTCGCGAACGCGGGCGCTGGCCCAGGCCAGCAGTCGACCGGCAAACCAGCGCTTGACAGGGTGGCTGGGGAACGTGCTGGCCAGCGTGCGCCGAGGTGGGCGCGTGGTGGTGGCATTCGCGTCGCGCTGGTCGGCGCCTCGCTCGGTGCCTGCCGGCGGGCGGGCGGCGGCGGCCTGGGCACTGGCTGCGACGGCGAAGGCGAGCGGCTGCAGATCGTCGTGCAAAGTCAGGCTCTCGAGCTTGAGCTCCTGCGTGCAGCGATCGGCGAACCTCGCGAGGTAGGCCTCTACGGGCTCGCGCAGCGCGGGATGCGTGCGCAGGCAGGCAGGGTCGCCGTTGGCCAGCGCGGCAACCGTGGCGGGTTCCCCGGCGATGGTGTTGCCCATCTCGCGGATCATGCGCGCCGGCTCGGCGGAGACGATGTCGCCGCGGCCGATCAGCGTGTCCGCGTGCAGGGCGAGCCCCTCTTTACCGGCCGCGTGCTCGAGCCATTTGCGCGAAGCGCCGAAGGCGATCATGCATATGAAGTCGTTGATCAAGGGCGCGTCCCAGCGCTGCAGGAGCTGGCGTTCGAGGTCCCGGAAGGCGCCGGCGAGCTGACCCGCGTCGAGGGATCCTATCGCCTCGTCCGGCAGCGTCATCGCAGACTCCAAACGGGCGTAGAAGGCCTTCACGGTGCCCGCCAGTCTCACCTGGTGCCAGAGCAAGCCGGTCGCGACGCGGGCCATGCGCAATCGTTGGGCCACTAGGGCCAGGCCACGGGCCTTCGGCGGTACGATGTCGGCGACCATCTCGTCCGCCAGGCACTGCGTGCCCATCATGCTTTCCATGAACTTGCGGTTGTTGGCGAACCCGGGGAACAGGGCGAGGGCGCGGTACCAGTTGAGGAGGTTGTAGTACACACGGCCGTCGAGGCGGCCCAGCATGTTCTCGAACACGTGGCGGTGCTCGTCGACTCGCCGCTGGGACACCCCCATGAGCCGCGAGAAGGCCCGGTACACGTGGGCGTAGATGTAGCGAGCGAAGGAAAACGTCAGGGGCGAGACGACCCCGGGGTAGCTTTCGATGATGTTGGCGCTGTCCCAGATGGTGAGGGTTATGCCCTGCGCCTGCCCTTCGGTGGCGGGCATTGTGGAGCTTCCCGCTGAGTCGGATGACGCCAGTGTTGTGATGGGGCGCGACTGAAGGAGGTAGAGCGTGCCGTCAGGGGAATACGCCCACTCCACATCTTGCTCGGCCCCCAATACATTGCGGGCTCGGCGAGCGAGCGCGGCCACTTCGCGCCGGCGCTCAGGGCTTAGCACGGCTTCCTCGCTCGCCAGGTGAGAGCGCAGAGTGTCATCGGCAGCGACCCAGTATTGGTCGCCATCCACTTCGCCGCTGACCAGGCGGTCCGCAAGGCCCCGCGTGGCGCTGATCACCACCGTGTCCTGATCGCCGCTGACCGGGTCCGCTGAGAACGCCACGCCTGCGGCGACCGCCGGTACCATCGCCTGGACGAGCACAGCCGGAGGCTGCGGGGCGTCGTCGAGGCCTTGGGCGCGGCGATAGGCGAGCACGTTGTCCGCAAATCCCGATCGCCACACGCGCAGGGCAGCGTCCGCCACGTCGTCCGCCGCCACGTTGAGCAAGGAGAGGAACTGACCGGCATGCGCCGCCGCCGCGCCGTCCTCTTCTCGTGCCGAGGATCGCACGGCGTAGGGTCCAGGCCCCAGGTGAGTGAGTTGTTCGACGAGAGTGTCGGTAATGGAGGAATGTAGCGCGCCTTGCGCAAATGCACCTGGGGCGATCACAAGGATCGGCGGGATGTCAAAGTGCTGCTGCAAGCTGGCCAGCGTCGCCGCTTTCGCGCCGGCGCGGGCAAGGGTAATCGACGTACCAGTAAGCAGCAGATCGCTCACGCTATCCGTACCTGCAGCATGAGTGGCAGGAACGCCAGCAGGGAATAGTTGATGAGCACGACTAGTCCGCTCGCCAGCTCTAGGTGTTTCGCAGTGGATACGGAAGGGCGCTTCACATAGCGCAGCACGACGCCGCCAGCGCCGATGCTCGCTGCGAGTACGGCCCCTTGAGCTGGGACGCCTACATCAAATGCGCTGACGATCATCGCGGTCAAGATACCACTCGCCAGAATGCTGGCTGCGACGACGCTTCCAGCCATCGTTGACCCCCAGCGCGACGAATAGGTTTCCACACCCGTCCGCTCAGACTCCGGCGCCCAGCACTTGCGCGCGACCTCGAGCACGACGCCCTGCAGTAGGGAGAGGGTGAGGAACACGGCGAATGGACGGGCCACGAGGATCTGGTGGGCGTCCCAGGTGGCGAAGCCGACAGAGACGCCGTAGGCAGCAATGAGCGGCATGATCAGCATGTGAGAGACGAGGTAGGCGATCGGGCGCGCCTCCAGCCAGGTCGACACGAAGAACTCGCGGCGCATGAGGGCCATCCACACCCAGACGATGGCGAGCATGATGACGGCATGTCGCGGTGCTAGCAGCGCCGTCAGCCCAAGTGCGATGACCCCGGCGCCAACACTCAACCCGGTCAGCTCGGCGAGCGACACGAGGCCGCGCGGGACAGGTCGTTCGGGCCGATGGGCGGCGTCGGTCTCGACGTCTTTGTGTTCATCTGCGACGCGAAGCTGCAGAAACAGCGCGAACACTGTCACGAAGGCGGTAATGATCAGCGCGCTGGTCGGTGCGGCGGCGAACGGGAACCCATCCGCTTGCTGTGCCACGCCACGGGTGTGGTTGCAGAGATGACCGATGGCAACGCCAGCGCCAGCGAACGCAGCGATCAGCAATCCGTTACGCAGAGGCGGGAAACGCTCGCTGGCGTATTGCCAGAGGCGGGCGGGCAACGACAAGCGAAGGACTCCTGGCTGAGCGAGTGCGTCACCGTGGCAATGGTACGACAACGGTGACAGGTTCGCAGAGCGGGTGCTTTAGGCCTTGCTCGGTCGCCCGCCTCGGGGAATCGCGTGTGCGGCTACGTCTCTAGCGAGCCCTCCGCAACAGAGGGCGCGGGTTCGTGCTGGCGGCTCCGCAACACCACCATCAACAAGCTCGGTAGGAACAGCAGGGTAACGACCGTCGAGCACAGCAGCCCACCAAGCACGATCACCCCAACACCCCGGTAAAGCTCCGTCCCGGCGCCAGGGATCAGGACCAATGGCGCTAGGCCAAAGGTGGTTGTCAGCGTTGACATCAGGACGGGACGCAGCCTGCTGTGGACGGCTCCGCGCACCGCATCCCCGAGCGCTTGCCCCGCACGCAGGTTCTGCCTCGCCCGATCGACCACCAAGATCGGGTTGTTCACCACGGCACCGAGCAGAATCAAAAACCCGAGCATGGTGATCATATCAAGTGGCTGGGACACTGCCGCGACCCCGGCTAATGCCAGTGCCGCGCCGGTGCCGTTCAGCAGGGCGAGTCCGATCAGCCCGCCCACCAGTCCGATAGGCACCGTGATCAGGATCAGCACGGGGTAGCCCCAGTGCGAGAAGATCGCCACCAGCAACAGGTAGCAGAGCACGATCGCTATGAGGAAGTTGCCGCTCAGCGCCTCGCGAGTTGCATCCAGCTGGTCCGCCGCGCCCGTGATCGTGATGCTCACTCCTTCCCCTACCTCGCCTGCCGCCCGCAGGGCGGGTAGCAACTCTGTGCGTACGCGCTCGACGGCACTTTCGAGCGCAACGGCGCGCGGAGGGATGATGTAGAGCGAAACGGTGCGTCGGCCGTTCACTCGGCGCAGGGAATCGCTGTCCACGCTCTCCACCACGTCGGCCAGGGCGGACAGCGGCACCACGCTGCCGCTCGGCGTCAGCACGGGCTGGTTCTGCAAGTCGGTCAGCGTTTGCTTCGAGCCTGCCCCGCTGAACAGGTAGATATCCACCTGGTCATCCTCGAGGAGGAACTCATCGACGAAGGCACCGTCGGAGAGGGCGGAGACGGCAAAGCCGAAGTCCCGCGCGCTGAAACCAACCTCCGCCAGCAGTTCCCACCGCGGTCGCACCTGGATGAGGGGCTGATCTAGGGATAGGGAAGACGGGTCTGAGTCGATCTGCGGGGTCTCGAACAGCATTTGGGCACGCTCGATCGCCGCCTGGGCCGTGTCGTAGAGCGCCGCCATCTCCGCCCCCGAGATGTCGAGGGCGACGGCGCGCGAGCCGCCGTCGTTACTCGAGATGATCGATCCGCGGGCGGAGAATGCGCGCATACCTGGGTAGGTGCGAAACAGGTCCGTGAGCCCAGACATCATGGCCTCGATGTCGCGTCCGTCCACCGGCTCGCTCATCACGCTGATGCTGCCTGGGGAGATCCACAGCGAATACCCGCGCAACGGTGGAATCGTGGACTCGCCGGCCAGAAAGGCATCGCGCGAAGCGTCCACCGTTGGGTCGAGAAGCGTGCGCAGCTCATCGCCGATGCGCGTCATCTCCGTGAGGTTGTAGCCTGGCGGTGCGATCATGCGACTGAACGCCTTAGGCTCCTCGCCTTCGGGTAGGTACTCGGCCGGCGGCGTGAGCCAACGGCCGATCAGCACGGTGGCAAGCGCTGTGACGAGCAGGCATGCCAAGCTGCGCGCGCGGGTGCCCGTGAGCCAATCGCTTAGCCCCAAGAACGCCTTGGCCGGTCGTGGGACGTACGCGCTGCCACCGCTATCGCTCACGCCCAGCCCGACGCGCGCCGCGATGGCGGGAATCACGCCGATCGCCACCAGCATGCTGGCGAGGATCGAGGAGGCGATCGCAATCGCGATGTCCGAGTACAGCTGCCCCGCCTCTTCCTGCACGAACAGGATCGGCACGAACACGAGTACCGTGGTGAAGGTCGACGCCACCACCGCGCTCCACACCTCGCGCGTGCCTTCGAGGGCAGCAGCAAAGCGATCGAGGCCGCGGCGCCGGGCCTGCTCTATGGACTCGAGCACCACGATGGTGTTGTCGACGGTCATGCCAATGGCGAAGGCGACGCCGGCGAGGGAGATCACGTTGATCGTGCGGCCAAACAGCAGCAGGCCGAGGAATGCGGCCACCGTACAGATCGGCAAGCCGATCGTGGCGATGAGCGTGGCGCGCGCCGAGCGGAAGAACACCAGCATGATGCCGATGGCGAGGGCGGCGCCGATCATCAGGTTGGTCCAGACGTTGCGGATGGACGCCTGCACGTAGCGCACGTCGTCGCTGAATAACCCGATTTGTAAGCCGTTGGGCGAGAGCAGGTGGGCGTTGAGCTGCTCGACCAGGGGCAGCATCGCGTCCTTGATCTTGATGACATTGGCGCCGGCTTCGCGGTTGACGGAGAGGCTCAGGCGCGGCGAGCCGTCGACGAAGGAGACATCGCGCAGCTCGAAGTGATCCAGCGTGACCTTGGCCACGTCCCCTAAGCGCACCACCGCATCCCCACGACGCTCCAGCACCATGTCACTCAGCTCGTCGACGCCCTCGAAGCGGCCCAGGGTGCGCACGAGAAAGCGCCGCTTGCCGCTGTCGATGTCGCCGGCCGAGGAGTCGGTGTTGCGGGCGCGAATCGCATCGCGCAGCTCAGCAAGGGAGATACCTCGTTGAGCGAGGCGCGCCGTATCCACTTCGATGCGCACCTGGCGGTCCGCCCCGCCGCCCAGGCGCACTTGAGACACGCCCTCCACCCGCTCCATCTCGGGGCGCACGTTATCGTCGACGAAGTCGCGCACTAGGTCCATGTCGATCTGCAGCGGGTTGCCGGGGAGCGGGGCCACTGCGAAGTACATGAACGCGTTTTCCGAGAAGGAGCTGCTGTACAGGCGCGGCGGGTCGACGTTCTCCGGATAGCTGGAGACCTGGGACAGGGCGTTGCTGGTGCGGATCAACGCTTCGTTGACGTCGATACCGAAAGGAAACTCTAGCTCGATGTTGGCCTCGCCCGTGTCGGCGTAGGAGACCATGCGCGTTAAGTTGGCGAGGGAGCGCAGGTAGCGCTCTTGCTCGATTAGGATCTCCTTCTCGACGTCCTGGGGCGTGGCGCCCGGCCAGTTAGTGACCACGCTGATCGTGCGCACCTCCAGATCGGGGATCATCTGTACGGGGATGCGCAGGGCCGCGGTGATGCCAAGGACGCAAACGATGAGCGCGAGGACCGTGGTCAGCGTGCTGCGGGTCAGGATGAAGTTCAGCATCGCGCGCGAGCCCTCAGCGCAAGGTGCGCGAGCTGATGCGCACCCGTTCGCCTTCGCGCAATACCTCGTTGCCGCGGGTAACCACGCGCTCTTGCGGGTTTACACCGCTCAGAACCTGCACCTGCTCGCCTGCGCTGCGGCCCAGGGTGACGCGGCGACGTTCGGCAGTGAGCCCATCGTTACTATCGGCGATCACGAACACGCTGTAGCCGCCGTCGGGGTGGCGGATGAGGGCGTCGCGGGGGATCTGCACGGCGTCGGCAACATCGCCTGCTAGGTGGAAGCGGGCGATCGCTGAGGTGCCTGGCAGCAAGCGAACGCTTTCGTCGACGGGTTGCAGGCGGACCAGAAAGGTACGGGCCCCGGAGCCACCGCCTACCGGCAGGCGCACGGTGATCTCGGCAGCTAGCGCGGTGCGCGGCGCGGCGTCCGGGATGATCTCTACTACCGTGTCGCCGCGCAGGTCGTCGTAGCGCTCCTGTGGGGCTTGCACGTCGAGGCGCACGCCGCGCAGGGAGGTGAGTTCCAGCACGCTGTCGCCGCGAGCGACCCACTCCCCGATGTCCGTATTACGCGCGGTAATCACGCCGGCGAAGGGCGCCGTGAGCGCGTGTCGGGCGACGAGTTCGTCCTGTTCGCGAAGGCCCGCTTCAGCCACCCCCACGGCCGCTTCGGCCTGCACCATCAGGGCGAGGCGCGTGTCGAGCTCGGTCTGCGGTAGGTGGCGTTCGGCCACCAGGCGGCGCGCTTCCTCCACGCGCCTGACGGCTTCGTCGTATGCCGCTTGTACCTGCGCGCGGGTCGCGCGAGCGCGGCGTTGCGCCGCCTTGGCGAGCGTCGCGTCGAGGCGTAGCAGTGGTGCGCCGGGGGCGACTTCGTGGCCGGCGTCAACGGCCAAGGACTCCACCAGGCCGTCCACGAGCGGGGACAGACGCGCCTGGTGGCGCGCGGTGAGCGTGCCGCTTAGCTCGAAGACCTCGTCGATCGCTGAGGGCGCGGCCGACACGACATCGACGTTGGTTTGCGCTCGGGCGGAGAAGGGCAAAAGAAAGAGGCATAGGCCTGCGGCGCAAAGGCGCGGCAAGCGTGTGGCGGCGCTGATCGTCCCTGACATTGGAGGCGAGCCCCCCCCCGGCTGCGGTGTGCGTCATGAGTCTTCGTGATGGAGGCTCACAGGTCGAAGAGGTCATTCACGCGAGCGCCCTGGGCGGCGTGCGCGCCCCGCGGTGTTGCTGCCGGGAATATGCCGAGGGCTGCGTCCGCCATCGCGCCCATCATCGCATATCAGGAGCGGTCAAGGCGCACGATGGAAACGCAAGCGGCCCGCAAGCGGGAGGCTTGCGGGCCGCTCAGGTGGCACAGCGATCAGGGCTGCGCCGAGTTGTCGTTTACCCCTTAGCTGCGCTGGCGGCGACCGGCGGGGACCATGATTCCCAGGGCACCCAGCATTAGCCACACCGCGGCCGGCACGGGCACGGCGCTGACGGAAAGGAATGTGAAGCCCTCATCCGCCAGGGTGTCCGAGTTGTTGCGGAAGCCGTGAAGGAAGTCGTTGCCGGACGTGTCGTTGCTCCCGGTGAGCGCAATGAACTGCAGCGCATCCCCTGCATCGATCCAAGAGGAGATCAGAGCGGTGACGTCGAAGGTGATGTCGCAATCGATGCAATCGACAACGCTCAAGGCTGCCGCGTCGGCCGGCAAAATGTTCTCGCTGAAGAAATCGAACCAGAAGATGTCGCCCCCGGGGTTGGTGTCATCTTCGATGCGCGCAAAGGGATCAGCATCGACCCCGTGAGCGGAGACGGTGAAGGGGTTGCCGGGCCCGGCGTTTGCGCCGAAGCCGCCGTCCACGCTGCGCAAGGTCAGGGTGGCGCGCACCGCTGAGCTGTCGAAGGACGAAAGGTCCACGCTGCTGAAGTCGAGGTAGATGGTCTCCGGTCCAGCGCCGAACGCATTGTCCGTGCCAACGCGGAAGGCGGGTCGCACGTCGCCGACGTAGCCCCGGACGTAGTTCGGTCCGAAGAAGAACGCCGAAGTCATGACGTCCTCGTCAGGCGCGAAGGTGGAGGTTGCTGCGTGAGCGCCGGCTCCCAAGAGCGAGGACAGGCATAAGGCGGCTAGTACGCCCATTCGTTTTCTGTTGGTGTGCATCCTGCAGTCCTTGTCGTTGTCGCACGCCGCCGCCCCCGCAGGCGACCGCGCACAGGGTTCAGCACTGCCCTATTGGAAGTACTGAGTAATCGACAATCGCATCAGACGCCCGACATTGAAATTGCCGAGCACCAGATCACGATCGTCGGTGATCCCCCCCACCACTAGAAATTCAGCGTTAGTGACGTTATTGGCCGTGAAGCGGATGTCCGTACGCTCGCGCGGACGCCAGGTAGCGTAGATGTCCAGTTCGCTCACGGACGGCTGTGTCGTGCGCACGGCCTGCTCGTCCACCAGCTGCAGCGCCTCGCGGCTGAACTGGTGGGTTGCGCGGAAGCCGAGCTCCCAGCGCAGCGATTTGCTAATCCAGCGCGCCGTGAGCGCCAATTGATCAGCCGGAAGATCGAGACGGTCGTCGGTGATGAAGGCGTACTGCGTGTCATTCAGCGCGTTGGTGCCCTCTGGATTGTCGACGATGCGAAAGCGCCGGGTCTCGCCTTCGCTGTGGTTGTAGGTCAGATCGAAGCGGTAGCCGCCGAAGACGTAGGTGCTCTCCACCTCGTAGCCCCAGGTGTCTTCCTCACCGGGCTGGCTAGTCGGGTCCAGAGGATTGCTGTTCAGCGACTCTAGGACCTGGTCTACCTCCGTGCGGAAGTAGGTAAATTTCAGGCGCAGCGTGTCGTCGGCGCGCAAGAGGCCGGCCTTGTTGTAGGCGATTCCCCACTCTCGGTTAGTCGCTAGCTCGGGCTGGAACAGCTCCCCGCATACCTGGAGCGTTTGGAAGGGCTCAGGCAAGGTCGTGCGGGTAGGGATGTCGATGGCGTCGAGGTCGACGTTGGGGTCATCGAGGCCGACGTCGGCGAAGATCCCGGCTAGGCGCGCCTGGGAGGATGCGATGTCAGTCTCCAGGCCAGTGTTGATCTGATCGGTGAAGAAGGTGATGTTCTGCTCTGCCGTCAGCGTGGCCGCGTTGATGAAGGAGTCGGTCTGCCCCCGGGCCGTGGCGATGTCCGCGTCGCGCTGCGCTTCTGGATAGCCCACGGGGTCGGCTTCGTTCAGGGCGTTGGCTTGCTCGATGAAGAGCGCCAGCTGGGACTCGGCAGCCTCGACGAGCGCATCGCGCTCGGCGATCTGCTCCGCGGCGAAGGACTCGACTTCGGCGAGCGAGAGGGCGGTGGCCGCATCAATGGTCTCCTGAGTGGAGCGCTGGTCAGCGGCGAGGGAGGTGGCCAAGCGTTCGGCGTCGCTGGAGTCCCTCACGCACAGGCTGAAGGTGCCCTGGGTGAAGTACTCGTCGATCTTCGGGTAGCGAGCCGCTTCGACGTAGCTGTGGAACAGGCGCACGGGCACGCGATCGAAGGCGTACTCCAGGCGGTAGTTGAACAGTCCCGCGTCCTGATCGATCTTCGGCGCCGTACCGCTCAGGGCGAGCAGATCAATCGCTTCCTGCTCGAGCACTTCCGTCGAGTTGTTGTCCCAACGGTGGCCGGCCGTGGCCGTAAAGCCACCGTAGGTGAGTTCCCCCTGCAGGTATGCGCCCCAGTTCAGGGTACGACCGGAGGGTTGGCTCAGCACCGAATCGGTGGGTTCGCCATCGATGCCCGTGATGTCCGTGGTGCGCTCTTCCTGGATCGCCTGGATGCCCGTCTGGACGGTCAAGCCGACCGTCCCGGGTAGGGCGAAGTCCGCCGTGTTGTGCAGGCGCGTGGACCAGATGTCGTACTCGTAGTCCCACACGCGATCGGTCAGGTTGTCGCTCGCATCGATACCCTGTTCGTTCACCCGCGTGTCCGTGTAGGCCACGGAGATCGTCGTGTTGATCAGATCGCTGACAGGGTCGATGTCGATGTAGGTGGCGAGCGTATCGTCCACGGTTTCGCGCAGCACTTGACCGTTCACGCCGTTGTTGAAGGCCGCCGTGTCGAAGAGCTCACGTCCTTCGGTGGAGGTGCGCGTGTAGGAGAGGCCGACGGAGGCGATCTGGCCGGTCCACTCGGTCTTGGCAAGTAGCGCCTCCGGGCTCGATGCGGAGAATGGCAAGGTGTCGCCAGTCGAGAGTTCAAGGTCGCTGGCGTCGCGTCGGGTGTAGCTCAGCAGCAGGTCGAGGCTGTCCGTGGGGCGGCCGTAGATGCTGCCGATCGTGAGCAGCTCGTCGTTGTTGTCGGCGTAGCCGAGCTTGGCGAAGCCGCCGATGCGCTGACCGTCTTCGAGAAAGTCGCGCGCGTCCTTGGTTTCCATCTCGATGACGCCGCCGATCGCGCCGCTGCCCTGGATGGCGCTGGCGGGGCCGCGGGAGACGGTGAGTTCGCGCAGCATCTCAGGTTCGAGTGAGACGGCGCCGAAGCGGTACTTCTCAAAGTTCTTGACGGCGCCGTCGACGATCGTCAGCACGTCCTCGTTGTCCGAGAAGCCGCGAATGTTGACGGAGATGCCGTTGGCGCGGGGGCCGCCGGAGAGCTCGACGCCGGGGACCGTCTCCAAGATGTCGTAAATCGATCCTGGTTGGAGGACGCGAATGGCTTCCAGGTCGAAGGTGGTGGTGGTGCTCTTCAGGTCGACGCGCGGTCCCGCCAGCTGTTGCCCTGTGACGAGAACTTCCTCGACCACGGTGGCCTGGGCAGCGCCACCTTGAGCTTGAGGCTCGTCAGCCCCGTCGCTGGACTCCTGCGCAGATACGGGCGCTACCAACGCAGCGCAGACGAGCGGTGCGAAGCTGATCCCCTTGCGATACAGCCGATCGGTCACGCGAGCAGGTCCCCTCCAACGGCATCAAGCAGCGAGCGATACGCGGCGGCGCCGCACGCCTGCCAGCGACAGCAGCGCCGCACCGAACATCCACACGGCGGCTGGCACAGGCACTGCCGCGGGGAAGTCCCCGGGGTAGCGCTGGGAGCCGTCGAAGATATCGCTGCCGGGGAGGCTCGGGAGGATGGGCAGGAAGGGCAGAGCGAGCAGGCCGTCCGTGCTGCCGGCGGCGAACAGGTCCAGCACGATCAGGTCCATGGAGGTGCTGGTGAACGGCAGATCCCAGTCGAACACGTAGAGGCTACTCGCGGACGTCGTCCACGAGTAGAGGTACTCGTACTGGGTGAAGGTGCCGAAAATAGGGTGTGTCTGTTGCCCGGCAGTCAGCTGGGTGATCATGTCGGCGCCGCGCCCATTCAAGGTCACGCTCGCGTGGTCCGCCTCGAAGCTCCATGTGCCGAGCACCAGCTGCACCTGCAGGTCTTGCGCGATCGGCGACGGACCATCGGACGTGGTGGTCACCGTCAGCGTGTAGGACTGGGGCGAGGAAAAGCTGTACAGGTTGCCACTCGAAGTGACAAACGCCTGCCCTAGCTGCTCGGTGAGCACGGCGGAGTTGACGTTAGCCGAGCCTTCGCTCGGCGCCGTGTTGAGCGAGCCATCGTAGGTGTCCCACGACAGGTAGGCGCTGTTCTCTTGGCCGCGGTCCCAGGCCGTGGGCGTCACGCTGGCCCCGTGGGCGGACACGGTGAGCGTGGTGAGCAATGAGCCGATCAACAGGTGACGGAACGCCATGGTCTCAAACTCCAGCAAAGTGGGGTGTTGGCAAGGGGCGGCGCCGCGTAGCGCCAGCAACGCCTAACGCATTTGCAAATAAAACTAGGGGCGCGGTGAGCGGCACGGTAGTAGGTGGCCATCTGAGTACGCGCCTGGATCGGTAAAGAAGCCGCGTGGGATTGCCACGGGAGGAGAGGCGCGCCTCGCAATGAAGGCGCGCCTGCCGTGTGCTGCCGTCCTAGGCGCTAGCGACGGCGCGGCGACGGCGCATCGCGCCGAGACCGAGTAAGCCGGAGCCCAGCAGCCAAGCGGCCGCGGGTACCGGCACCACAGCAGCAACGCCCGGGCCGATGTCGATGGCAACCTGCGTCAAGGAGAGGCTGCTGCCGGAGGCATTGAAGTCGAAGACGATATCGCTGAGCGAATCGAAGGTCCAGGTGAACAGCAGGTGCTCGAGCAGCACTTGACCGAAGGGGCTGTCGTACTCGTTGTCCTGGTAGGTTATCGCGCTGAGTTCCGGTGCCACGCCATTCAACATGACGCTATTCAGATCGAGCGGCGTGCCCCACGTTTCCAGCTGCAACGCCACGCTGACCGGGTCAGTGAACGCCACGTCCGGGGTGAGCGTCAGCTCGAAGTCAGGTGCAACGCTGAAGGAGTAGAGATTCAAGGACCCGGTCACGAAGGTGTTTTGATTCCACGTGATCAAGGCGTCTGCGCCAAAGGTGGCGATATCGGCGCCGGACTCGCGGCTGCCGAAGTCCGTTTCGGCGAAGCTGTCGAACTCGACGTGAACGGTGCCTGCATCACCGCGAGTCCAGCCACCCCAAGCCGCAGCGCCGGCCTCGTCTGGCTCATCGAAGCCGAAGCCAGGCTCGTACGGGTTGGGGCCGTTGCGGAAGTCCGCTAGGGCGGATCCGGAGGCAACGAGCAGCATGGCGGCGAAAGCGGCGGATAGATTCTTCATGATCTCTGAACTCCTAAAGAGAGTAGTCCTCAGCAGCCCGCGTTCGGGCTTTCCAATAGCTGACCCGCCGCTGACGAGCGCGGCAGCGAAAGGTGGTGTTGAGACGCGTGCGGGCTGGACACGCGCACCCCCGGCGCGGCCGATTTTAAGGTAAGCCGTGCCAGATGCGCGTAGTAGAACGCAAGCTCGGGGGAAACGCAAATAGAAATGCGACTCGATCGCATATCCCTGGAGCCGTACAAGACGGCCGGTCGCCACGCCAGCGCCGGCGGCTTTGACGACGGTTACCCCTACGGCATCAGGCGGCCGTGATTATCCGCCTTCGAAGTCCAGCCCGCCCAAGGAGATCGTGCGCTCGTAGGCTTCCATGAACGAGGAGAGATCACCACGCTCTAGCGAGTTGAGGCGCGGATAGTCGCTGAACTCCACCGGCCCCTCGCCATCTAGGTCGGTGACGCCGTACTCGATGATCGTCGCCACCTCGGCTTGGTCGTCGTAGCGGACCAGCTCCCAGGCGTTTTCGCGCACGCTGAATGCGGTGGTGTCGACGAAGGCCAGGCGACCCTCGGCCACGCCGTAGAGCCACCCGTCGTCGAGGGTGAAGCAGGGGAAGGCGAATTCGAAGCACTCGGGCACTGCGCTGCCTACGATCCCGAAGCGGCCTGCGGCTGCCGGGCCGAGCAGGTAGCCGTCCACCTGCTCGGCAAGCAGCAGGCCATCGAAGCCGTACTGTTGCGCGCCCAGTAGCTGCAGGCCGTCTTGCCAGTAGGCGGGTTGGGTGGCAACCAGCTGTTCAGTCGGCCATGTTCGTACCTCATCGGCCCGCACCGCGCGGACCAGCGCCCGGCCAGCGAGCTGCTCAGCGTCGAAGATACTCAGCAGGACCAAATCGAATTGGCGCCCGCGCTGCACCAAGCGATAGCGATAGGTGCGATCGCCGAGGCTGAGTTCGAGCTCGCCGGTAGCGTTGACCTGCCAGCTGTGACTTGCAGCGCCGTACAGCCCTTCTGTGGTGGTTCCGTCGGCGCCCAGGGCGATCAGGTCGACGGCGAGAGCCGGATCGGCAGTGTCAAGGCGCGGCACAGACGGGGTGTAAATCACCGGCAGGGCCCAAGCATCGCCGGCCACAGCAGGGAAGGGCTCGACACTCGCGCCGCCCGGCAAGAGTATCTGAAGCGTCTCGACCACGGTGATCGGCGCGCGAGGCAGAGGACCTGGGAAATCGAGCTCGATGAGAAAGTCATCGATCTCGTAGTTAAACTGGCGCGTGCGGCGCACGGCAAGGCGGTTTGCGGTGCGTGAGCCGATCTCCACCGTCTCCGCGTCGATCCGGGCGAAGAAGGTGATGCGCGTAGGTAGCGGCGGGTCGAACTCGCCGGCGAGAAAGTCGACGACCTCCTGGGGGAAGCCGAACTCTGCGACGTTGCCGATGTCCTCGGAGAAGGAGACCTCGAGGTCTGCGTCTGGATACTCCAAGCGCAGATCGCCGCCTTCTTGGATGCGCCAGCTGAGCCGGCGCTGGCGCAGGGGCTCGAGGTCGCCCTCGGGCAGCACCGCGAAGAGGGAGTCCAAGTCCTCGTACCAGCGCCCCGTGCCGTCCTCGGCCAGCGCGTAGATCTCGCCGCGAGCGCCGACGCTACCCACGCGGGTGGCGCTCACCCAAAGGCTGTCGCCGACCCATTCCTCGGCCGTTACTTCGATGGACAGGGACGTGTCGCTGAGCGTGCTCGAGATGGCCTCGTCCACTCTAGCCTGTAAGTCTCCGAGGAGCTGTCCGTCGCCGTCGGCGAGTCCGTTCTCCTGCAGCAGTCGATAGAGGCGGGTGGCATTGCGCTCGGTGGCGTCTGCCGGAGAGCGCAGGAGCGAGAGAGAGGTCTGATCGGCCGCGATGGGCAGCAGCCCCTCGTCGTTGATCAGCTTAATGAGCCCTGCAACCTCCAGCAAGCGGTTGGTGGGTATGCTCTGCTCTGCGGCTTCGATATTAGCGAAGTCGTTAGGGTCAGCGCCCTCCGCTAGCGTATCTTCGGTGAGCAAGAAGCGCGCAGTACTCAGATGCGAGACAGCGAGCCGTGGCGCTTGGGCCAGGGTCACCGAGCCGTCGTCTTCGGCTTCGGCCAGCACCTTAAGTTGCGCAACGCTTGCGACGTGGGCGATCAGCTCCACCTGCGCTTGGGTGCCGCTACCGCGAGCGCTTAGGGTGATCGGCATCATGGCCGCCATGCCCTCGGCAGGGGCGCGTAGGGGCAGGGCGTAGGCGCCGCTAGCATCCGTAGTGGTGGTGAAATCGCGGTCGCCGACGGCGGCGGTCACCGTGGCCCCGGCCAGCGGGTCGTCGGTCGCGACGCCTTCCAGGGTCACGACCAAGGTATCGATCACCTGCAGGGTAAAGGGCGCAAGGGTCGCTTCTGCCTCACCGTCACTCACGCGGATCGTGATCGAGGCGTAGGTCCCCTGATCATCGATCGACGGTGTGCCGGAAAGAGTGCCGTTGCTCGTATCGAACTGGGCCCAGGGTGGCGCGTTGTCAATGGAGAACGTGAGCGCGTCGCCGTCGGCGTCGTTGGCCGTGGGCGAAAACGTGAACGCCACGGTCTCTTCGGTTTCCGTCGGCGGCTGGCCAGCGATCGTTGGGCCCGTATTGCTCGCTGGGGGATCGACCGGCGCGCCGCCACCGCCGCCACCGCCGCACGCAGTGAGGGCGAGAGCGATGATAATCGTCACCAGGGAATTCGCAGTCGACAGACGGTGGGTCGCCATAGGGCGCATCACTCCTTGATCATCGGGGCATCAGGCTTGTGGCGGGGACCACCGCCGCAAGCGCGGCGCCTACTGATTCGCTGCGGACCACCGCCTGTGGCGGTAGATTCGCGTTTGCGGCGCGTCGTTGGAATCCCTACAGTATAAATCGGAACAATTCGCATTCGCCAGCCGGATGATCTCTTCGCCCGACGACGAGCTAATCCCCCACTTAGTCAGGAGTTTTCCTTGCGACCGTCGACAAAATCCAACGACCTCATCCTGCTTGCGCTCTTCGGGGCGTTCGCGTTTATCGTTGGCGGGTGCTCACCGTCGACAGACGCCTCGGACTCGGCACCGAGCGCAACACCTGCAGATGTGGATAGGGAGGACTTGCCGAGCGAGCTCGCCGCCCCCGCGCCAGCGGAACAAGCTCCCGCCCAGGTTGCCGAGTCACCCGAGCCAGCACCGGAGGGCTCGCAGAGTGCGCCCTCCGGCGCAGACGGTGGCGGCACGGTTCACACGGTGGTGGCTCAGGGGGTGAAGTTCGAGCCGATGTTCGTCTACATCGAAGCGGGTGACACAGTTCAATGGACCAACATGGCCGCGCACAACGTCGAGACCATCGACGCGATGGTGCCGGATGGCCAAGAGAAGGTGCTGAGCGATATGGGCAGCGAGGTCGCCGTGACGTTCGACAAGGAGGGTGTGGTCGTCTACAAGTGCACGCCCCATTGGAGCACCCGGATGGGCGGCATGGTGGTGGTTGGCAAGCCCGAGAATCCTGCCGCCATCGTCGAGACCTATCTTGCGGCCATCGCGTCGGACCCCTCATCGCTGCCTGCCAAGGGGCTGCTCAAGAAGTTGCTGCGCGACCTGGAGGAGAGGGGCCTGCTGTAGGGAGGGGCTAGCGACTCGCTCCTCGCCGTGGTGTGCCGCGCCCTCGCCGGCATAGGCTTGTGCCTCGCCGCTCGGCCGTCGCCTAATTTTTTCAATAGGATGAGGGAGGCTGCGCGTTCACAAGGGGGCTGTCCGTTGTGAGGGGCGAGTGGCGTCTGGTAAACCGCCACTGACGATGTGGACCGAGGCGAACGCGCGGACCACGCCCTCACGCTGGCAGGCCTGGTAGCGAGTGGTAAGGGTCTGTTCGGCGCGCGCGAGCAGCGTTGGCTGGCTCTGCAGGGGTTGGGCGACGCCGAAGGAGCCTAGGGCAAATCGCGCAGCATCTTGCGCCGCTACCCCGCCTCCAACGGCGAGTTCGCCGCGCCAGGCCTCGGCTTTCAAGCCCGCGAAGCCGGCGGTCTCTAGCAAGGACACGAAGGCCATCGGGTCGGCGTATCGAAACGGACCGGGCGTATCGGGTAGGGGGGGCGGCAGCTCTATCAGCTGCGCGACGGTCTCGTAGACCTCCCGGATCCAAGGGTTGTCAGCCAAGGCTCCCCACACGGCAAACGCAAAGCGTCCGTCCGGTTTTAGCCAACGGGTGAGGTTGGCGAAGGCGGCCGGGGGATCTTCGAAGAACATCACGCCGAAGCGCGAGGTGAGCCGATCGTAGGGGGCGTCGGCTAGCGTGACGGCGACATCCGCGACCTGATAGGACAAGCGACTGCTGTTCTGCGCTCGTCGCCGGTGGTTGGCTGCCTCGATCAACTCAGCTGAGATATCGAAGCCGTCCACCCGCGAGCCGGCCGGGGCATCCTCGGCGAGCCGGCGGGCGGTATCGCCGCCACCGCAGCCGACATCCGCAACGGCAGCTGGCGTGTCCACCTGGAGGGCGCGTAGCAGGGGGGCGTCCACAGGCGCGAGCATCGCCTCCATGGCCCCCAGGTTTGCGCGCCATTTAAGTCCGCGCTCACCAGACCAATCCGTGTGCATCGCTCGCTCCATGTGCCCGGTGGTGCTCATCCAGCGACTCTTGGGGATCCGTGATGCCAAGTTGCGACTCTTCGCGTCATGGATCGAATCGCAGGGGTCAGCCTTATAGCAGCCTGCACCCAAAAGCAAAAGATTCTCATTCTTGTTCGACAGGCGCTACCGCCCCTCGGTTTCTCCTTATCGCCCTGGAGTGCAACCGGCGCGCGGTGTGGTGTAACATCAAGTTTACAGTGCTTTGTGACCCATATAGTTGACGACAGAGGGTCTAGACCAACGAGACCCCTGGCGAGTGGATCGTGGCCGCCGCGCGCACTAGCAGCGCCGCCCGGACCCCCTCGCACGCGTCTATGCACTAGAGGTATGTGATGGGACTGCTAACGCGCACCACCGAAACCGCCCCCTGCGAGATCGAAGTCAGCCACTGTTTCGATAGCCTCCACGCCCACCTGAAGTTTCTAAACGGGGCCATCATCCATCCCGGCGATGAGGTGCTTGTTCACGGCCCCCCCGTCATGGCGCCGTACGGCGAAGTCGTTCGCGAGTCGCGCACCGCCACGATCACGCGCGCCTCCAAGCTGGAGCAGTTCTGGACTCGCCTCACGGGCGACCTCGAGTGCTTCGAGCTGTTTGAGTATTCGTTCTCAGAGAAGGTGTCGGTATGAAAGACGTTGCCTCCGCCCCGATCCAACACTCCGCTGACGCATCCAGCGTGGAGGACGCGCTCGACGCGGGTAACTACCGTCAGGCGATTATCGACAGTGAAGCCGCCACGGCAGTGGCGATGCAGGACACGCTGCTGACGCCGCGCTTCTACACCACGGACTTCGACAAGCTGGACGCCGTCGACGTTACGCCCGTGCGCCACGAGTGGGATCCGCTGATCGCGCGCATGAAGTCGGACCCCAATAGAGGCCACTTCAAGAAGAACGAAGACTGGGACAAGGTCGACTGGGACGGGATGGAGCCCCGCCTGAAGGCCGAGTTCATCGATTTCCTCATCTCCTCCTGCACCGCTGAGTTCTCAGGCTGCGTGCTCTACAAGGAGATGAAGCGCCGCGGCACCAACGAGGACATCACTACGCTCTTCCAGCTCATGGCGCGGGATGAAGCTCGCCATGCGGGGTTCATCAACGATGCGCTGCGCGAGGCGGGAATCGCCGTCAACCTTGGCTTCCTCACGGAGAAGAAGAAGTACACGCACTTCCAGCCGAAGTTCATCTACTACGCCACTTACCTATCAGAAAAG
The DNA here is from genome assembly GCA_039193195.1 of Pseudomonadota bacterium. NCBI lineage: Bacteria > Pseudomonadati > Pseudomonadota > Pseudomonadota bacterium. The sequence goes on along the minus strand of JBCCWS010000023.1, from coordinate 41,840 downwards.
ATCGGTTACGCCCGCTACATTACAATCTTCCGTCACCTGCAGAAGCACCCCGAGCACCGCTTCCATCCGATCTTCAAGTGGTTTGAGCAGTGGTGCAACGATGAGTTCGGCCACGGCGAGGCCTTCGCCCTGCTCATGAAGACCGATCCCAAGCTCACCAGCGGCCACAACGTGCTGTGGATCAAGTTCTTCATTACGGCGGTCTACGCCACGATGTTCGTGCGAGACCATCAGCGACCGGTCTTCCACCAGGCCCTAGGCGTCGACACGCAGTGGTACGCCCACTCGGTGTTCGAGAAGACCAGCGAGATTTCCAAGCAGGTCTTCCCGGTGATCGTGGATATCGATCATCCGCGCTGGCTGCCGGGCCTGAAGGCCCTGCAGCGTGCGAGCGTGGATCTGGCCGAGGCGAAGGAGCAAGGCAAGCTGTTTAAGCGCATCGGCGCGTCGGCACGGGCGGCGGCCGCCTTCTTCTCGCTCCTGACGATTCCGGCGATCCGCAACGAGGTGCCGGCCAGTACGCGCCTGCAGCCGGCGTACTGATCGATCAGCTGGCCGCCTCACGGGCGGCTAGCACCTCCTTGGCCCACGGCACGATGGCGTCTTCCATCGCGACGTAGCCGGATGCATCGTGCTCGAAGCGCTCGCCTACCTGCTTCGCGCCGCGCGTGCTCAGCAGCTCCGTCAGCAGTTTGGGACCGAAGTTGAAGGTGCCGGCGAAGGCACTGTCGCCCATGCCGAAGATGCCGAACTCAATGGCTGAAAGGTCCGGCTGGTCCTTCTCCAGGCGGGCGGCGAAAGGTTGCGCGGAGGAGGGTAGCTCGCCGTCGCCGAAGGTCGAGCAAATGAAGATGTAGAACTGGTCCGTGGGCAGGTAGGACGGGTCTACGTTCGCAAGATCGTCCACGTAGATCTGGTGCTCATCGTCGAGCTGCTTACGGAGGAAGTCGGCCAGCGATTCGGCGTTGCCGGATTCTGTGCCGTACATGATTGAAATATTCACTCGTCACTCCTCAGAGAACTTAGGAACAAAGCGGGTTAGCGCGCGGGCTGTGCACCTAGCCCTAGGCGCATCAGCGTGCGGCGCAGGGGCGGTAGATCGTGCAGGCCCGTCATCGCATGAGCGCGCGCCTGGCGAAGGAGCGGAAGTTTCAGCATAGATGCCTGGTTCAGGGCGAAGATACCGGCGAGGCGCGCCGCCACGTCCGCAAAGCGCGCGCTATGGTAGCGGCGTAGCATCTGTTCGCTGCCGAGTCCTTCCGTTCCGTAGGTGCGCGCTAGATCGCATAGGGCGGCGAGATCAGCAAGGGACATATTCAGCCCCTGCGCACCGATCGGCGGCACGACGTGCGCGGCTTCGGCCACGAGCGCAACGCGAGGGCCGAAGAAGCGCTCCGATAGTTGGGTGATGATCGGCCAAATCGTACGCTGGGACGCGAGCTTGAGCGGCCCCTGTACCTGATGAGAACGTTCGGTCATGGCGAGTTCGAAGGCAGCTGTGTCCAGCGCCATCATCGCCTCCGCCACCTCGGCCCGATCCATCCAGACGATCGCCGAGGCGTGCTGATCGCCCACATCGGCCAGAGGCACCAACGTGAACGGTCCTCCCGTATCGTGCACCTCCGTCGATACGTTTTGGTGCGGCTCGGGGTGGGTAACGGCAAAGGCGAGGGCCTTTTGCCCGAAGGGCACGCGATTGGCTTGTACGCCGATCGCCTTCCGGGTGGGCGAGTCTCGCCCGTCGGCGCCGATGACCAATGGTGCCTGCACCGCCGTGCCGTCGCTTAGATCCACCACCCTTGCCTGCTTGCTACCGTCGATCTCGCGCAGCGCTGCCAGGCCGACCCCGACGCGCAGCTCGACGTTAGGGGCGTCGTCGATGGCGTTCAGCAGCTCTCGTCGCATTAGCCAGTTCGGCAGATTCCAGCCGAATGGCTGGGTGGAAACGTCACGAGCATCGAAATCACGACACTTAGGCGGGCTGGTGCTGACATCGAGCAGGCGCATCACTTGCAGGGGCGTCGCGTAGGTGGCGACGTGGGGCCAAATGCCCGCTTTCTCGAGCGTGCGTCGAGCCGGTTGCAGGAACGCCGTCGAGCGCAGATCGGCGCCTGGCGCCTCACGGTCGGTGACCGGTGGCACGGGATCGACGCAGATGACCTGGAAGCCTGCCCGGCCGAACAGCAGCGCAGCCATGAGGCCAGCGATGCCGCCGCCCGAGATGAATACATCAGCCCTATCGCTCATCGATACCCACCACCCACTGCACTGCTTCGACTCAGCACTCTCCAAGATCGTCGGCATGCTACGCACATGCGGGTCGCTAGGCAGCAGCTACGGATCGCGGCGATAGGAAGAACAGGGCATAATTTTGGAATCCAGGCGTATCGACTCGACCATCGCGGAGAGACCCATTCCTATGCCCGATAGACTAGAGGCCCTGGCCGCGCGCTTCGGTTCCAGCTTCGAGCAGGCTGAGGCCGCCTCGGGTACGGCGTGGCAATCGATTCGCGAGCAAGGCGCCGTCGCCCACAGCGATTCCGTGCTGCCCCAGGGCCTGCACGTGGCTTTCGGGGTGGCCGACATCGAGACCCGCAGTGCGCGTTGCGGCGGCTTCCGCGAGCGAGCGCCGATCCTCACGGCGTTGGCAGTGCCAGCCGAGGGTGCGCACTTCACCACCCGTATCAACCGGGGGGTGGCACGTTCTTTCGGCTGGCACCTAGGTGAATTGGACGCGGCCCTCGAAGACCCGTCGCTGGCGGCGATTACCTCTGCGGTCAGCAACAAGCCGATCGCCGTGATTCGCGGTGCTACCGCGCTTAGGGTGGCCTCCTTGCTAACGCCGATCGATCCCTGGTTTCAGGGCCACGCGCGCCAACTGGCATTCCAATCGCGGACGCTGGAGCTGCTTGCCGTAGTCTCCCAGGAGCTATCGACCTCCCCGTCGTCGCAGGCTCCGGATGCGCGACCCATCGATCTGCAGCGCGCCCACCGCGTTCGCGATGCGATCGAAGCCGATCTCAGTAAGTCCCATCGCTTGGAGGAGCTGGCAGGCGGCAACCCCTCCAATATCCATCAGGCCACGCGTGCTTTTCGCCGGGTGTTTGGCGAGAGCATCGGTGTCTACCTCGCCCGCCGGCGTATGGAGGAAGCCGTTCGCCTGATCGGCGAGGGCGCTAGCGTAAAGGCCGCGGCCTTGTTGGTCGGCTACACACCCAATGCTTTCTCAACCGCTTTCAAGCGCCAGTACGGATTCTCGCCGAGCCGCTTGTTCGCTTAGCCCGGTCCGTCGGGGAACCGTCCCGATCGCGTAGGCCAAAGTCCCGGTCACGAACACGGTATTGCTTGCCTGTCTCCCTGCTCGCTCTGAGAATTATTCTCATTTATTGAAGCTGATTGGGAGCCAAGCTATGAGGCGATCAGGAACATTAGTTGGGCTTGTGTGTAGCGGCATCTTAGGGGGCGTCGGCGCCGGCGCACAGGCGGTCGATGAGACGCCCGTGCTTGAGAACATCATCGTGACTGGGACCAAGCAGGACACGACGCTCCAGGATGCAGACGTGGCGGTGACGGTGATCGGCGAGCAAGCGCTGCGCGATGCGCGGGTGACTGATATCCGCCGTCTTGACGATCTCGCGCCTAACGTGCAGTTCAACGACTCTAGCCCCCTCGGAGCCGTGTACGTGTCCATTCGCGGCGTGGAGTCGAACCCGTTCATCGTCAATCGCGCAGCGGTGTACATCGATGGGATCCCGTTCCGGGAGCTCAGCAACTCGGTGCTCACGCAGCTGGAGTCGGTGGAGGTGCTGCGCGGTCCCCAGTCGACGCTATACGGTGCGAACACCGAGAGCGGCCTGATCCTTATCAATACCCGACCGCCCAGCGATCAGTTCGAATCGAACATCGCGGTCACTGGGAGCACCTTCGATACGGGGGAGGCCTTCCAGGCTGAGGGTTACTTAGGTGGGCCATTGGTCAAAGACGTGCTGGCGGGCTCCGTCGCTGCGCGCTACTCCGATCGTGATTACTTCCTCGAGAACATTGGTGCCACGCCTCAGGGGCCGGGACAGATCGACGAGCTCTTTGTGCAAGGCCGCCTGCGCTGGACACCCACGGACGCCTTCACCTTGAGAGCCACGGCCTACGTAATCGACACCGACGCCCCCGGGATCTATCGCTTCGACGGGTTCCCTGTCGATCTAGAACGCTACAACGCCGTGTACAGCGACGGGATACTCTTCGACCCGAATAACCCCTTCAGTCCCTTTCCCGCGAACGGGGAGCTGCGCGCGGGTGACTTCAGCTTCGTTCACGACGCCCCAAAGCGGGCGCAGATTGAAGAGGTCGTGACCGGGCTCAATGCAAACTACGTCACGGCCGTCGGCGAGATTGATTTCTCCCTGAGCTACCGCAGCGAGGATATCGACGACCGGGGCTTTGACATCGACAACACCAACGGCCCCTTCCTCGCGGGCACACAGATTGACTCGAACGAGCTGGTCAACGCGGAGCTTCGCCTCTCATCGCCTGCAGATCGGCCCTTCCGCTACACGATCGGCGCGTCCGTCTACAGCGAGGAGGAGAGCCTAATCCTCGGCTCGCTGGTCGGTCCAGGCGGCCTGGACGACTTCAACTTCTCGCCCGAGCAAGGGTTGAACAGCGATGATCTTGGTATTTTTGGCTCCTTGAGCTACACGCCCGCCAGCTTGCCGCGCCTCACCGGCACGGTAGGCATTCGCTACGATCGAGCCAAGCGTGAAACGACCCAACAAGCGGGTGAACTGGATCTTGGCTTCTCTGTTTTCGTCTTCGACGAGCTCGCCTTGGAGGATACATTCGACGCAGTGCTACCGCGCTTCGCGCTGCGCTACGAGCCGAGCGATACGCTCACGCTGTATGCAAGTGTCGCCAAGGGCTATCTGCCGGGAGGCTTCAACCTCACGGCCGCCCAGGACGGTTTTCAGGACGATGTGATTCGCTACGAGTCGGAGGAGCTGTGGAGCTACGAAGCGGGAGTGAAGTGGCAGGAGCCGGCCGGTAAGGCCTTCTTCGCGGGCGCGATCTTCTACATCGAAGCGGATAACTACCAGGAGATTTCGGCTCTCCTTGATGAGGCGGGCAACGTCGTTTCCACGTCCTTTATCGGCTCCGATGCCGCCATCGAGAGTTACGGAATCGAATTTGAGGGCAGCTGGCAACCGATCGATCGCCTACAGCTAACAGCGAACTTCGGCTGGGTAGAAGCACAGTACACGGAGTTCGCGCGCGGCAGTGCTGCCCAGGTCGTGGGCAATCCCGTGAAGCTCGTACCACAGTACGATGCCAACATCTCGGCCCGCTATGCGTTTGGCAATGGGCTGTTCCTTCGTGGGGAAGTGAATTTCATCGGCGAGACGGCGCTCGACGAGGGCGACCGCTCAGGGTTCACCCGGGGCGCCCTAGACGTGCAGGAGGCCGTTGAGGTCTTCGGTCTGCAGCTGGGTTACGAGCGCGACAGCTGGTCGCTTCGCCTATTTGCGGAGAATCTGACCGACGTGCGACGGATCAGCGGCGGCGGTTTCCCGAACGCGTTCTTCCCGGTGGACGGGCAGCTGTTCGGCGCGGTGGATGCGCCGCGGGTGGTGGGGGTCGAGCTCGCGCTTTCCTATTAGCGCGATCCAAGACTCGCTGAGCCCGAGGACTGACACGCTCACTGCGCGCGCTCACTACCCTAAAGGGCGCGCTCGATGCGAGCACGGCGTCTCGCGCCGCGCCATCGTCGTGTAGCGAACAGCGTTGCGTAGCGGTTGCCATGCTCGGCGAGGCGTGAAGGGTGCCTTGGCGCTCGGGGTAGTGGAGCAGCGTCTATCTCCGTCGGGATCGCGCAGCCCAACTTCCCAAAACGCGAGCCACTCGATCCGACAAAGGAGTTAGGCGGTGGACGTGGTGGCCACGATGAGGTCGATGCAGCCGGGGCGAGTGAGCGGTGGAACGCTAGTGTCCTGAGTTAGAAGTTCGTTGATGACTTCGCGGCACCTTTTCGCCCCTGAACACGTTGCTCCTCCTCCCGTGGGACCTGCCACGCTCGTCCTCGCGCCGCGCTCAGGGACAGAAACTCGCGTGCGAATTCATCAACGAACTTCCAACTCAGGACACTAGGGCACCATCGTGCGCGAGTGCAGTCGCCACACAGATGTCCGGATCGCCGCTGGTAGCGATTGCCGTTCGATCAGCGTCTCCCTAGGATGCGGTCATGACGAAGAATCGACCCCTCGTTACGCCTTGTACCTGGTCACCCACGCGATGACAAGACGCCGTCTTGCCTGGAGTGGGGTAGCGGCGTTCATCGCACTCGCGCTCATCGTCTCCTCGCTAGTCTCGCTGACCCAGGCGAGGGCTGGCCTATCGATCACGCGAATGACGGTTGGCAACACGCCCGTGCGGGTGTTCCAAGATGATCGTCTGGCGGAGAGTGACGCCACGCCACCCAGGGTGTTGATCGCCCACGGCTTTGCCGGTTCACAGCAGCTTATGGAACCCTTCGCCCTTAGCCTCGCGCGCCAAGGCTATCTCGCCGTGACCTTCGATTTCCTCGGTCACGGTCAGCACCCGCGGCCCCTCGGCGGCGATGTCACGAAGGTCGAGGGCTCCACCCAACAGCTGCTGTCGCAAATGGGCACACTCGCGGCATTCGCGCGCACGCTGCCGCCGGCCGCGAATGGTCGTGGTGACGCGAAGGTCCGCCTGGGTCTGCTCGGTCATTCCATGGCCAGTGACGTGGTAGTGCGCTACGCGCAGCAAGATCCGGCCGTCGATGCCACCGTGGCCGTGTCCATGTTCTCACCCGCGGTGACGGCCGCATCGCCCGGCAATCTGCTCATCATCGACGGGGAGTGGGAGTCCTTTCTGGTGCAGGAGGGCGAACGGGTGATGGGCTTGGTGAGCGATCCGCAGGTGCCCGAGGCGGGCGTGACCTACGGCAGCCTGCGCGCTGGTGACGCGCGACGCCTCGAGGTGGCGCCGGGTGTGGAGCACGTGAGCGTCCTGTACAGCGCGTACGCCCACCGTGCCGCGGCCGACTGGTTCCGCGAGCGTTGGGCTGCGCCGCAGGCGGACGCGGGTGATGCTGACGAGTCGGTTGCGCCTCGGGGTGGCGCCATCGTGCGCCTGTTCTTGGGAATGGTCTTGCTCACCTGGCCCCTAGCGGCGTTGCTGCCGCGCGTAGTGGGCCCGTCGCCGTCAGTCGAGCCAGTGAATCCAGCGCCACAAGGGGGATGGCGGGGCGCCGCCCCCAGCGTGTGGATTCCCGCCATCGCTACGCCGCTGCTGCTGTTCTGGGTGCCAGCAAATTTCCTAGGTGTGCTGGTGGGCGGCTATCTCGTAGTGCACTTCGCGGTGTACGGGTTGATCACCTGGGCGTGTATGCACCGTTGGCCGCCGGCGCCGAAGCGGGCGCTCGGCGAGTTGCTGCCGGGCCGCGCGGCGATCGCCATCGTGGCCACCATCCTCTGGACCACCGGCGCCTTCGCCTGGGCGCTCGATAGTTGGTTCACGGCGTTCATTCCCACCGCGCCCCGCGTGCCGCTATTGGCGGCCATGGTGATCGCGACGGCCAGCTACTTCTTCGCTGACGAGTGGCTATGCGGTCACTACGCTGTGCCAAGGGGAATGCGCCTGGTGACCCGACTGAGCTTTCTCCTATCGCTCGCCATCGCCGTCGCGCTGTCCCTGAACGAGCTGTTCTTTCTCATCATTATCGCCGCCCTGGTCGCCTTTTATTTCCTGGTCTACGGCCTGATGAACGCGTGGATCAATCGTGCGACCGGACACCCCCTGGTGGCGGCGATGTCGAGCGCGATGGCGTTCGCCTGGGCCTTGGCGGTGGTGTTTCCGATGATGACGGGTCAGTGAGTACTTGGTGCGCCGGTGGAAAGTTGCCGCCAGCTACCGCCCTGAGCGCGGCCTGTGGCGGAGACTTTGGAGGGTAGGATACGTTCAGGCCGGTGCCGTGTGCGTAGGGTATGACAGCAAGTCCAGTCTGCGCCAACTCGCCCCCGCGGTCTGCTCGATCACCAAAGGAATGCAAATGAGGATGTCCCGCACGCTTCGCGCCATTGCGCTTTTGGCCCTGAGCCTGTGCGCTCACCACGTCGGGAGCCAAACACCGCTTTCCATCGATGGCGTCTTGGATTTCGCTCACGCGACGGCGCTTACGGAATCACCGGTCGGCGATCGCGTCGCGTGGGTGCGCAACTACCGGGGCGTTCGCAACGTGTGGGTGGCCGAGGGACCCGACTGGGCGGGCAGGCGCATCACAGAGTACGCGGCGGACGACGGCCAGGCGATCGATAGCCTCGCCTTCAGCCCGGACGGTGCTGCCGTGCTCTTCGTCAGGGGCGGTCGCGCCAACGGCAACGGCGAGTTCCCCAACCCCACCAGCGATCCCGACGGCGCGAAGCGAACGCTTTGGGTCGTGCCCTTCAGCGACGCCGATCGGTTGCCGCGCGCGTTGGCCGACACGGGCACCTACGAGGTGTTCCCCGACGGCGAACGCTTCGCCTACGTGCAAGGCGGCCAGATCTGGGTGGCGCCGTTGGCGGCGAGCCCCCCGGCTTCGGCCGACGAGCTCTCGGCGCCCGTGCCGGATGCGTCGCCCGATGAGGGTGCTGCGCCCGAGCCCACGCAGCTGTTCTCGGTCCGTCGAGGGGTGGCGGGCTTCACCATCTCGCCGGACGGTGGGCGCATCGCGTTCGTGTCCAATCGCGGTGACCACGCATTCGTCGGTGTCTACCACCTTGAGGCTGAGTCGCTCACCTGGCTACACCCTTCGGTGGACCATGACACCTACCCGGTGTGGTCGCCGGACAGCACCCGGGTCGCGTTCCTGCGCCAGCCCCACGAAGCGCAGGTGCTCCCGTTTATGCCACGACGTGAGGGCTTACCCTGGTCGATCCACGTGGCCGATGTCGACACCGGCGCCACGCGGGAGATCTTTCGCGCCTCCCCTGGGCCTGGCAGCGCCTTAGGCGCGGGCTATTGGTTCGTGGGCGACCGGCTGTGGTGGGGCGCGGACGATCGAATTCTCTTCCCCTGGGAGAAGACTGACTGGCTGCACATCTGGTCCGTGTCGGCCGACGGCGGCGAGGCGGTTGACCTGACCCCGGGGGAGGGGGAGGTACAGCATGCCGAGCTCACGCCCGATCGGCGCCACCTTCTCGTCGCCTCCAACCACGGCGATATCGATCGCCGCCATCTGTGGCGTAGCGCGGTGGGGGGTGGCGCGTTCACGCCGATGACCGAAGGCGACGGCATCGAGTGGGCGCCGCGGCATACGGCCGCCAGTAAGACCCTGGTGTTTCTTGCGTCGGGAGTCCGCGACCCCGCCCATGCCGTGGCGATGGTGAGCGGTAAACGTCGCGCCCTGGCGCCCTCGTCGGGGCGAGCGTTTCCAGCCCAGGCGCTCGTGCCCCCTCAGGCGGTGAGCTTCCCCGCGGCCGATGGCATGCGCATCCCCGGGCAGTTGTTCTCGCCACCTGTTAGCTGCGGCGATGGCCCGCATCCGGGCCTGCTGTTCTTTCACGGCGGCTCGCGTCGACAAATGATGCTGGGCTTTCATCCCAGCCAGTACTACGCGAATGCCTATGCGTTCAATCAGGTGATGGCATCACGTTGTACGGTCGTGCTGTCCGTCAACTACCGCAGTGGGATCGGCTACGGTCTCGACTTCCGGGAAGCGCTCGACTACGGCGCCCGAGGGGCGTCAGAGTTTCGTGACGTCGTAGGTGCCGGGCTGTACCTAGCGCAGCGGGCCGACGTGGAGGCGAGCCGCATCGGTCTGTGGGGCGGGTCCTACGGGGGCTACCTCACCGCCCTGGGGCTTGCGCGCGCGCCCGATCTGTTCGCGGCGGGTGTCGACCTGCATGGCGTGCACGACTGGAACGTGGTGATCGGCAATTTTGCGACGGACTACGATCCGCAGGCGCGCGAGGCGTTTGCGCGCGTGGCAGGCCTTTCTTCACCGATCTCGGATCTCTCGCGCTGGCGGGCGCCCGTGTTGCTCATCCACGGTGATGACGATCGCAATGTGCCGTTCAGCGAGTCCGTGAGCCTGACCGAGTCCTTGCGGCGGCAGGGAACGCCGGTGGAGCTGTTGGTGTTTCCGGACGAGGTGCACGGGTTCTTGCTGCATCGGAACTGGTTGGCGGCGTACGAGGCCTCCGCGAAGTTCTTGGGGAGAGAACTTGCCGTGGGTGAACGCTAGCCTAGATTATTCATGAGTCATCTACTGCGGCTGCCGATACACGACAAAACACGGCGCGTGCTAGTTCCAGGTGCTCGACGTACTGTCGAGTACGCCTGCGCGCCTGACCCCTGCGCGCCACACCCGAGTGTGTTCTTGGCATTCGTCGCCCTCGCGACGACGACTCATGAATAATCCAGGCTAGTGGCCACGCAATTGTCCACTCGTATCACTCCGCCGTCAGGAATCACCGATGAGTCACCTCCTTGTTTCCTCGCTAGTGGTTGCCGCCTGCGTCATGTCTGTCGCTCCGCGTAGCGCTGCGCGTGATATGCCGCCTTGGCAGCACTCGCAAGGCACGCTGATCGCAGAGGGATCGAGTGAGTTGGCCCCAGGGCATCGCCCAGCGGGCACCTGGGAGGGCGTTGCGCAGATTCCCTATCGCGTCCAGGAGGTGTACCCCGCCGCGCACAAGGGACAGCTCTGGCTCGCCGGCGGTCTGAGCCCAGATGTTCCGATGGCTGCGCAGAGCATTTCGGATCAGACGTGGGTGTACGACCCGGAGCAAGATCGGTGGGCGCCAGGCCCGGCGTTGCCGGAGCCACGCCATCATCTTTACCTCGTCTCGACCGGCGATCGCCTGTACGCCTTCGGCGGCTTCATCGCAGGGGGGAGCCGACGCTGGCATGCCAGCCGGGACGTGCTGCTGCTCGACGAGGGCGCCGAGCGGTGGCGTAAGGTGGCCAGTCTCCTGCACCCGCAGTCGGAGACCGTCGCCGCGTGGCTCGACGGCAAAGTCTACCTCGCGACCGGGCGTCGACCGACGGGTGAGCGAAACACCGAGTGGCGTGATCAGGGGGATATTTCGCTCATGCAGGTGTTCGACCCCGACGATCACTCCGTGACGATCGGCCCGCCCGCGCCCACGGCACGCAACAGCGCGGCCGGCGCCGTCATCGGCGGGCGCCTGTACGTTGTTGGTGGCCGGGTGGTCGACGACGGCAACCGCGCCAGCAACGAGGTGTTCAACCCGACCACCGGGGCCTGGAAGACCTTGTCGCCGATGCCGACGGCGCAGGGCGGCATCGCCGCGGCGGCATTGGGCGGACGCCTCTACGTGTTCGGTGGCGAGTATTTCGACGATGGGGGAGGCGTTCACCGTGAGTCGTGGGTGTACGATCCGGCCGCGGATCGCTGGGCGCCGATACCGCCGATGCCGGTTGCCCGCCACGGACTGGGCGCCGTCACGCTGAAGGGGGCGATCTACGTGGTGGCTGGTGCGACGCAAGTCGGTGGCGCTGGTACGAGTGATCGCCTCTCTCGCTTCACGCCTAAGTAAGGGCGTCGAAGACCGCGCCTCCCCAGCGGTCTGTCTCGGGCCTGCCCAGGGGTTGCGTCCGCGGCGTTGCGCCGGTTGCCAATGGCGATGCCTCGGCCGCCCGACGGCCTTGCTGACCCCGCCCCATCCCAGACTGAGGTTTCCTTGGTTTGCCAAGCGACCCACTAGCTAGTGTCCTGAGTTAGAAGTTCGTTGATGACTTCGCGGCACCTTTCGCCCCTGAACACGTTGCTCCTCCTCCCGTGGGACCTGCCACGCTCCACGTCGCGCCGCGCTCAGGGACAAAACTCGCGTGCGAATTCATCAACGAACTTCTAACTCAGGACACTAGCTTGCCGTCAGCACCAGTCGGTGCTTTGGTCGGAGTAGGCGTTTTGGCCTAACGTTGCCGTGTGCACGACAGGGAGGAGGGGGCGCTACGGCCCCCTCCTGAAGCGAAGCTACACGAACGATGCACTACCGCGAGGGCGCAAGCTCGCCTAGCGCGTCCGGTAGCAAGACGCCGAATAGCGTGGCGTACTGCAAGCGGTACACATCAGTGTTGTCAAAGCGGGTGGAGAACTCGCTCTGCAGCAAGTTAGCGTTTGGGCCGGCGGCGCGGGAGATGATTCCTCCGGCAACGTCCGAGCTCGAGGGGTAGCTGATCGCAAAGCGTAGCCTGGCCGACGGAATCGCATCGGAGATATCACCCTCACCGTCAGGCAGCGGGCGTAGGGCTGACAGTGCGTCCTCCTCGGCTTGGAAGGGGGGAAAGACCTCACGTCCGCCAAGACCATCGAGCGGATTCGGCAGCTCGACCTCATCCGGCAGCTCCGTGCGGTTGGCGGCCACCGTTCCCACGTTCGCATCCACGTCCTCTACGCGGTTGAGCGACAACACCTGTAGGCCGCCGCCATCGCTGTCGGCAGCGGTGATCATCAGCGTCGGGAAGCGCTGGAACCGGCCGGGTGCGTAAATGCCGATGCCTGCGAGGTAGGTGAGGTACTCACCGATTGTGTCGTCGCTGCGCTTGAGTGCACGCAGGGTGCCGATGGCGTTGGTATTGTTGGGCATGTTGTCCGTGGACTCGGTCTCTACCACTAGATGAAACGGCTTGCCGTCCCGGCGGCTGCGGCGATCCAAGATGAGCACTGCCAGGCGCGTGAGCTCCTGCACCGTCGGCGGTTGTGTGGAGTTCGGCGTCTCGAAGGCGCTTGGGTGTGCGGCGGGGCCCCAGGTGCCCTCGGGCGTGCCCCACAGCACCAGGTCGCCGATCTTGGCCAGCGCTTGCGCATCGTCGAAGTCCTCGACGTCCTGCGGGATGCCGTCCAACTCGCTGCGCACGAGGCCTGCGGCGCGCACGCGCTCTTCGGGTTGGTCGTTGAAGATGTCGTCTGCCGCGAACACACCGAGCACCTTCGGTGCGTAGCGCGGTCGGGCGACGAGGTCATCGAGCAGGGCGAGGTACTGCTGCTTGGTGCGAATGACCACGTAACCATCCTCCACTGCCTCCTGTAGCAAGTTTCGACCGTCTTCGCGGGTCGGACCGTTGTCGATGATCGCATCCTCGGCGTTCGCGCCGTCGCGCACGTCCTCCGCTGCGCCGATCGCCTCGAAGTGGACGAAGCAGTCGAGCAGCGGTTGGTCGAGGGTCGGTGCCTGCGTGCCACAGTACGGAGTACCCACCGGCAGGAAGAAGCGCTCCCCGCCGCCGAGGATGACGACCGGGTCTTCTTCGCCGTCGGTGATGTCCGGATCTTCCTGTGGGTTGCCGTCGAACCCGTTGAACCCCGGGCGGCCGCCCAGCAGCTGCAGGGACTGGAATTCGGGTTCACCGCGCGTGTCGGTTTCGGCGAAGAAGGCGCCGGTGCCCGGTTCGCCGGCGATATCGCCGTCGTTGACCAGGCCGGTCGGGTGTCCGTTGTTAGCCGCCTCGCGCGAGATCGAGCCGGGATAGCCCGAGAGGGAGAGAATGTCGCGGCCGTCGTCGGTGCCGTAGGAGTTCGGCCCGATCACCTTGTAGCCAAAGGCGTGGGTGGTGGCGCCGCCGTTCGATGTGCCGGTGAGACGATCGGCCATGTGGCCGCGATAGACGGCCATCCAGGGCAGCTTGTCCCAGTTGAGGTTGTCGTCCGCGCCGTACCAGTACATGCGTGCAGCGTTCCACTGCTGTAGCGCCGACCCGTCGGGGTGGAAGAAGATGACGTTGCCGGGGACCGCATCCTGAGCGACGGCGTTGAAGGCCGTTGCCGAGGACGCCACGATGGCGGCGCTGAAGAGAATAGATCGCATCGATAGCTCCTTGCGAGTAGATGAGAGAACAGGCGCATGCGTCCTGTAGTGGTCATCATGTGCGCCGCGCATTGGAGCAGAACTTGATGACGGTCCAGCTAATGGACTGTGATGATTTCCCTACGGAATTGTTTCATTTCGGAGTCTCCTTCGCCGACCGCACTTCAGTTTAATAAGATGTATTCGGTGACGATGTGTTCGGTTAGCGAAGAGGAGCGAGCTTTCGAGGTCATTGGTTTGGGCCGCAGCTGCGGTGGTGGTGGCGGTTGTTTTGGAGGTCACCTGCACGAGGCCGCGACCGGGCGCGTCAAGTCCTTCCAAGGCTGGGCCGTCATGACCCATGCCGAAGCGCCCTCTTGCGCCAAGTTCGACCGAGCGGATTCTGGCGCCGCGCCTGCGCTCTCGGAGCATCGACCCACCGCGGTGCGATCGAGCTGGGGGCGGTAGGAAGACCTGCCCTGGCCGCGAGCGGCAGTCTAATGCGCCACTCGTCACTTGCCTGAGGGAAATGCGGGCCGGATTACGTACACATCGATGGAGAAGCAAAAAATGGGGCAATTGTGCTGCTGGCGAGGCCCCGAAAAACTATGCGTCTCCACCTGTACAGCGCGCTCAACGAGCGCCGATTTTCACTTGATCATCGCCGTGGCCTTGTCCCGGCGTCCCTCAGGGGGTTTTAAGAATGCTAAGAAAATTGACACTGGCTGGCCGCCTATCCGGTTGGGCAGCGGTCTTGCTCGCTGCCGGACTGTTCATTGCACAGCCTGACTCGGCGTATGCTGCGATCATCGACGTCAATCCAGGCAACGTCGGTGATTCAGTCATATCGCCTAGCTACGACGTGACGGATGAGCTGATCGATGCGATCGGTCAGCCCGTTGGCGGACAGTCCTTCGACGTGGACTTCATGTTCACGGACGACAAGACGCTTACCTCCGGTGGCCAGGCGGGATTCACGTGGTCTCTCGTGCTCACCTACAGCGACCTCGGGCCGGAGGTGCCGCCGGATGCGCTGGTCTCGCTGTTGGACGGAGATGGCAACAGCATCGCCAATGGCGTGGGCAACACGTTCTTGCCGGGAGGTAACGCTGTGACCTACTCCGGGGCGTTCAACTTCGGGCAATCCACCTTCAGCGGCGTCAGCTTTTCCTTCGTTGCCACGGACTTCGGCGGGGCGCCGCCGCTATTGGATGCGAGGTTCAGCGCCTCTGCGGACCTGCCGTTCGCGATCGGTCAGCGTCAGATAGGCGTGCCGGAGCCAAGCTCGGCAGCGCTGTTTGGCCTAGGCCTCATGGGGATTCTCGGGGGGGTCGCCTCGCGCAGGCGCGCCGTGCGCACGGCGCGGCCACGCTAAGGGCGGTCATCGCCAAGCGCGCAGCCGCGAGGAGAGATGTTGCTCGTGGGGAGTGCTCGTCCTAGTGCCCCCACGAGCCCATCTCGTCCATCTGCGACCAATCGCCACGACATGCTTGTCGGGCAGTCTCGCGCGCCACGCCGTGGACGCGAGGATCAACAGCACGGGTGTTCGTTCAGGACAAGATTCGTGGACCGACTCACCGAAGGCAAGCGGTCGATGCTCAGGCGACTACGCGGTTTGCCGAGCCGGGCGGCCGCCAGTTTCGGGCGGCCACCGTAGGCAACGCCGTGTTCTTCTGTCGCGACCGGCAGGTCGGCCTCGGTGGAGGCACGCAAGGTGGTGAACTTACTGCTGGATGGTTTAGGGCGGGCGCGTGATGTCTTCGTGACAGAGTTCGGCTGTAATCGAGCCATCTGTTGGCTTCAGTGCGACCGGTCATGATGTTCTCCTACCTCCTCCATCCCGCGTTCGAGCCGTTTCCGCGATCATCGTGGTCACCACCATGCTGTTCGGGCCGACGCTCGCGGCTCAGCCGCTGGACGTTGATTGGTTCTATCGCTCAAGCGCCAACGGGACGTCGGAGTCTCTGGTGGATCTCGCCGTGGGTGCCGATGAGCGCAGCGTGGCGACCGGGGAGCTGATCCGGCGCTTCGACTTCCAGAATTCAGACGTGCTCACGGTCGCCGTCGATAGGCAGGGCAACGAGTTGTGGAGCGATCGCTACATCGGCAGCGCGAATGGCGCGGACCGAGGACTGCCGGTGGCCCTAGGGCCTGATGGCGCCACGTACGTGGCGGCGCAGAGCGATGGCGGCCCTAGCAGCCTCGACATCTTGACCCTCAAGTACTCAGCCACCGCCGAAAGAAATGTAAACGCCTAAATCTTTTAGAGTTTTGTGTCGGTTGCTGAATTGACCGACCATCGTGCTTGATCACACCAGCAGGTTGCGCGGTAACCCCTGCGCGTGAATTGGGCTGTCGAACACGCCAAGAACGTGGCGTGCCATTGCGCCGCTTACCGAGTCACTTGCTAGCGAATGAAGGTTGTCTCCTGCATCGCGCGGTTAGCCGGAATCTCCGCGCATCGTCCGCAGGGACTAGATCGATACGCTGGCTATGTAGGTTACCTACGGCGACCTCGGGCCCACGCCTCTTAGCTAGCGGTTGTCATCGCTAGCAAGATTCACGCAAGGCAATGATTCTAGGAGTGTGCGTAGCGGGTAGGGAGAGCTCGTTTGAGCGCCCCACGAGCACGCGAAGGCCAGAGAGAATCATCTAGGGGTGGGCTGCTGACAGCATGCCACGACTGCCGGACACTGTGCATCGGATCATCCGATGGCGTGCGTTGGTTGGGTGGTCACCGTGGCGCGTCTAGAGGTGAGGGGGCACCCGCGGTAAATCGCTTCAAGCGCGGTGCGGACCCAGCCACCGTGACGGTGACCCCGCCGTTTGCCGTCAGATTGATGGAGCCGAGGCCCGCTGGCGTTTGCGCCCCCTCGCCCCAGGGGCTCACCCGCACCTGGCCGCCGGGGTCGACCGAAAGCAGCGTCAACTCGCCGGTGGCTCGACGCCGGGCGGCCAGGACGAAGCGGTCATCGTTGCCCACCGCCGAGGCGGAGGCCGGCGCGTAGTCGTTCAGGCGCAGGCGCCAGGCGGCGCTGTCGCCGAGGTCCTCGAGGATGGAGACGCGGTTGTAGCCAGGCGCGGAGGTGCCCGTGCCTCCGGGCATGAGGAATCCTCCGGCGCTCACGGTGGGCGGATCGGCGGCGCTGAAACCGAGGGCGAAGTCCCACAGCGCCGTGCCGTCGTTGGCGGCGAAGGCATGCAAGGTGCCGGCGCCGTCCTGCACGTAGAGGCGGGTGCCGTCGGCGCTCGCCACGGGTGCGCTCGCGGGGCCTGCGATAACCGGGCTGGCGCCGAGCCACGCGCGTCGCAGCGCTGGCGCGGTGCCGTCGCCCGCTGCGGGGATGTAGCGCCAGGCCTGCAGCACGCTGCTGCCGCCGCCGAGGTTCTGCGTCACGTAGATTCGGTTGGCCTTGCCGTTCACCACGGGCGCCGTGAGGTAGATACAGAGATTAGGTTGATCGAGGGCGACGCAGCTGAAGGTCTCGCCGACTTCGCGCTGGACCAGTCGCCGTTCGAGCAGCACGTCGCCCGTGCGCGGGGCGATCACGTAGCCCCAGCCGTTCCAGGTGAAGAGCAGTAAGTTGCCATCGGGTGCGAACGCAGGCGCCCGGGCTAGCCCGGCCGTGGGCGTTTGCCACAGCACGTTGCCCTGGGCATCGAGTTTCGTCACCGCTGACTCTGCGGCGATGTAGATGTCGCCGTTCGCGTCCACCAGGGGGCTCGTCTCAGCGATCTGCTGGCCGAGCGTGGCGTCATCGATGCGGAACGCCTCGGCGCCGAGCGCATCGAGAGCCGCGAACGCGGTACCGCCTGCAAGGCTCTGCACGGGCGTATAGGTGTTGCCGTCTGCCCCCGTGGCGTGGCGGTAGGGCACGATGCCGCCAGGATCTTCGGTGAAGACCTCCAAGTGCGTATCCGGGATATCGAAGGGCGCGCAGGCGCAGTTTCGCGGTCCGCGCAAGCCGTTGGCCCAATCGCCACCATAGGCGAGATCGCCGTACTGCAGCTGCGCTTCCAGGCCCGTGGCGGCGCGGCGCAGGAGACGAATCCCCGAATCCTCGGGCTTCTCCGTGTAGTAGACGACCGCTTCGGAGGTGAGCACGAAAGGTTCCGGCTCAGACTTCTGTTCCACCGTGAGGGGATCGTCGATACGACGGTAGAAGCCCTGGCCAGGATCCAGCCCGGTGATCCAAATCTCCGACGGCCCCACCGGCTGCCCGGGAAAGAGCTCCGCCAGCACATCGGCCGCCACGAGGGTAATGTACGAACGCCCGTTGACTACGAAGGCCTCGGGAGAGCTCAAGAAGGGTTTCTCGCTGGGCACGGTAAACGTGCTCACTAGCTCCCATTCCCCGGCGCGCTCACGCCACACGCCGAGGGCCTCGAAGTCGATGAGCCCGACAACACCAAGGTCACCGCCGAACTCCGGCGGGTACCAGTTGAAGGCGCCGCCCTTCAAGCCGGGGCTGGTGGAGACCGAGCGGGTGGCGCCGGTGGCGGCGTCCACTTCGACGATCTGATTGATGCCGTCGACCTCCTGGAAGGCCGTGAAGCGGAAATCACGGCCGAGCCAGCGCCCGCCTTGCCCCGTCGTCGATGTGCCTTCTACCTCCTGACCCGCCAAGTCACGCCAGCTAGAGACGAAGCCGAGGGTCTCGTCGTTGCGCACGTACACCAGTCGCGCCGGATTCAGCCCGAGGTTCTCCACGGGGGTGCCCTCGGGGCGGTAGCGATCGGCGCCGTTCGTCTGCAGGCGTGGGCGCCAGGTGCCCTGGGCGTCGCGGGTCGCCGTGGCGAGCCAGCGCGTGAGGCCGATGAGCCGCGTGTAGCCGATGACAGGGCCTTCGAGACCGTAGCCGAACTCGGGGCCGTTGCCCGTGAAGCCGATCGGCGCCAGCCCCGTGTCGAGCAGCTCCCCGCGGCCATCTTGAGGCAGCAGGTCGCCGGAGACTAGGTCGACCTGCGCAAGCCACATCTGCCCCGTGAGGTCCTGCCACACCACGAGCCCTTCCTCGCTGTCGAATTCGGGATCGAGGAGGTCGACGTTGGGGTCCGACACGATGTCGTCGCGCACGACAAAGTCATCGGCGACGGCGGGCAGTATCAGTGACCAGGCGAGCAGGAAGGCGACGATGCCCACCCGCCCGCGTCGGCCGAAATCGACTGCCGTCGGGTCGCGGCGATCGCCCATTGAGGCGCCTTGTCGAGCGTGAATGGTGAGCGTGCCCTCGCGAGCGCGGAGTGACGTGGTGCGGCGCATGCCGGGACCTCCCTGTCCTGCCAGCGCTTAACTCTAGCAAAAGGCGGCTTACATGATGGAGAGGGGCGATGACGCCTGGCGCTCGCCCGAGGCTCTTCGCGGCAATGTGGCGATGCTATGGGTTGGTTAGGAAGGGGCGACGCCGAATGCGAGTGACCATAACGGGTCGGCAGCCAGCAAGAAGTTCTGGCAACGGTTGTGAGGGGGGAGCGTGTTGGGGCTCAGGCACACTGGCGACGCGGTAATTGACGAGGCGAGCGGTTTGGCACGAGCATCGGTTTGCCCACGTTAACGACCTAGGGAAGAACCGATGACACCGGATGCAATCAACGCCGCCGTCAGCGCGGAGTGGCCGCACGCGCGCACCTCATGTATCGAGGTGAGCGACAGGCACGCCACGGCCATGCTGCGCCCAGGCGATGGGGCGCTGCGCCCGGGGGGTTACGTGTCCGGGCCGACGCAGTTTGCCGCGGCGGACGCCGCGCTGTGGTATCTCGTGTTCGGGGCGATCGATCGCATCGAACTGCTCGCGCTCACCTCAGAGCTGTCGATCCGCTTCCTGCGACCCGCCGTCGGGGGCGAGTTGTACGCTACAGCGAGCCTCGACGGCCGCAGCCGCCGCAGTGTCGTCGGCACGGTCAAGGTCTGGACCGACGACAACATCGACGCGCCCTGTGCGACCGCCCAGGGCACCTACATCCTGCCCAGTCCCTCAGCGCGCTGAACCCCTCCACCGCAGCCGACTCCAGTCGTCGATCCGCTACCGTTAGAGACGTCCTTGCACGCCGAACTGCACAGTGCGTCCAAGGAACGAGGTGGGGCGCACTCGTTGGTTCGGCCCCCCAACCGCGAAGGGCTCCCGGTCAGTCAGGTTGTTGACTCGCACGAACAACCGCAATCCCTCGCTCACGTCGTACGCGCCGCCGACAGAGTGGACGAACGCATCGCCCGTCTCCGCCACGTTGATCAGCAGGGGATCTGCATCTATCTCCTCTGCCCCGATGCCGAAGAAGCCGAAGGTGGTGCTCGATTGGTAGGTGAAGCCGTAGTCGGCGCTCCAAGGGCCCTTGCTCCAGCTCAGGGAGGCGTTCAAGAAGTGCCTCGGAAACGCCGGCGTGCCCAGGCGACCCACTTCGCCGCGCAACACGTCGAAGGATGCTGGAATCCCCTCGAAGCCGGTCTCCTCCCGTTCGATGAGGTAGTTGCCGGCGAGATCCACCCGGAACGTGCCAAGGCCCGCTTCCGGTGCACGGTTAAGGCCGAAGAGGTAGCTGAACTGATAGTCGATCCCGCGGGTGCTCGAGGCGGAAAGATTGAGCGCCGTGGACTGCACGGACTGGATGACGCCGGTCACGGGATCCCTGGGCACGGCTGCGCAGGCGGCGTTGTCGATCGTCGGCGCGTCGACGCAGTTGTTGATGACGGCGAAGCGGTTGGGGTTCAGCTGAATCGCATTGTCGATGCTGATGTCGTAGTAATCAGCAATGAGCGTGAGCCCGGGCGCGACCGTTGGCGTGACCACAAACCCCACGGTAAAGGTATCCGCTCGCTCCTCGTCGAGGTCTGGATTGCCGCCCGTGGTCAGCGGCGAGGTGGCGAAGAGCCCTGGATCGAAGTCCTGCGGCGTGAGCTGAGCACAGTTGCCCGCGCGGAACTCACTGCCGTCGTCCAAGTTGTCGGCGAAGCAGGGATCTTGGTTGCCGACGACGAACGCGAAGTCGGCCGCCTGAGGTGAGAAGAGCTCAGCGATGTTGGGTGCTCTGATCGCCCGGTTGTAGGAGGCTCTCACGCGAAGGTCGGCGACAGGTTGCCAGATGCCGCCGAAGGCGAAGGAGGTGGCGCTTCCCACGGTGCTGTAGTCGGCTAGGCGCACCGAGGCATCGAGGTCCAGGCGCTGCGCGAGGGGCTGACCGGAAAGCACCGGCACACTGATCTCGGCAAACCCTTCGATGACGTCGAAGCCCCCGGCCACGATCTCGGGAATGTCGCCGAACGCGGCAAACTCGCCAAAGCCCGCCAGTTCCAGCGCATCGGGTTCGAAGCGGCTGCTCTCATCGCGGTACTCGAGGCCCGCGGCGTAGCCGATGGCGCCGGCGGGAAGCGTAAAGAGGTCTTCGCTGTTGCCGGTGATGGTGGCATTGACGACGAGCTGGTCGATTTCGAAGTTCGAGGTGAGCGATGTGCCAAAGAAGGCCGCTTGCTCAGGCGTTAGCGGTGCAAAGATGTTGGTAGGCACGCAGGCGCCGCTCGCGGGATCGAAGGTCGTCGCCCCGGGGTTGATGGGGAAAGGCTCCTCAGCGAGGGTCAAGGGCGCTTCCGGATCCAGCGTCGATCGGCACACGATGTTCCCCGTCGCCGGATCGACAACGGCGTCGATGGCAGCGAAGAACCGGTCCAGCAGGATCTCATCATTGGTGGTGGCGGACGTCGTGGTGCGGCCGTAGTTGACGGAGAGGTCGTAAGCGAATCCGCTGGACACATCGCCCCGTACGCCGCCGACCAGGCGCACGGTCTCGCGGTCGATTTCGCCGGGCTCGACGAGCGCGGGGTCGCCTAGGGAGAAGTTGACCACCAGGGACGGGTCGAGGCCTTGGGTCGCCAGATCATCGAATTGGGCGGCGAGACTGTCGGGCAGGAAGGCGTTGTCGCGGCCGATGGGTAGATTGAAGGAGGTCACCCCGAAGCTGCCCCTGGCGGTGATATCCGAGCGTGCGTACTTGGCTTCGACATAGGCGTTCACGCCAGGGCGAATGTCGTAGTCAGCTAGGGCGTTGACGATGACCCGTTCGGTCTGCGGGATACCGTCGGCGTTAGGGTTGAAGACCGTGACGCCATCGCCGCCCTGGAAGCGAAACAGCGAGGCGTCCTGAATGCCGAGGTCGAAGGCGCGCAGCTCACCCGTGGTGCGATCGAACAGCTGGTAAGCAGGGAAGCCGCCGAAGGTGCCGCCGCCGGCGACGATGGCGTCGAAGGTGTTTCCCGTGAGGCTTAGGGCCAGATTGGAGTCTCGCGCCACGGCGGCGTCGCGAATGTCTGGAATGAGGACGTTGGCAAAGTCGGGGTTGACGCCGAGGAACTCGGACAGCGCCGCGTTGTTGGAGGCGATGCCCGAACGGTTGGCCAGAAAGTCTCGGTCCGCTACGGGCAGGTTGTCCTGGCGGTTGTACTCGATGCTCACCACCGCGTTGCCTCGATCCTTGGCGAAGTTGCCGCCGAGGGTGAGCGACGCGAACACCGCCTCCCCGTCGCTCCCCTGCGTGGGGAGGCCGTAGTTGGAGGAGAACGCGAGGCCTTCGAAGTCGTCTTTCAGCACGTAGTTGACCACGCCCGTAACGGCATCCGCCCCGTAGATGGATGAGCCGCCACCCGTCAGCACCTCGACCCGGTCGAGCAACGCGGCCGGAATCGTCCCAACGTCGACGATGGCCGTGCCTGGGGAGCCGGCGACGTGCCGACGGCCGTTGACGAGCACCAGCGTGCGCTCCGGGCCGAGGCCCCTCAGGTCCAGGCTGGCGAGACCCGTGTCAAGGAAGTTCCCGAAGCTTATGGTGTTGTTAGCCGTGAGGCTCAAGGACTGCTGGAGGGCAGGCACGAACCGCAGGGCCTCCGTGTTGTCCGTGAGGCCGAGGCGGGTGAGCTCCTCGGCGGTGACGATGTCCACCGGTGACGGCGCATTGCTCGCGGTGCGCTCGATCCGCGTGCCCGTGACCACGAGCGTCTCCTGCACATCCGTCTGGCCGCTTGAGCTTGCGGGCCGGGCCGTGGTGGATGATCGCTCGGCGCGAGCGATCACGAAGGCGCCACTGGCATTCTGCCTGACGGTGAGGCCAGACCCGGCCAGGGCCCGATCCAGGGCCTGGTCGGCACTGAGTGCCCCAGTGATTGCCGGCGCGGACTTGCCCTTGAGGAGCGCGTCGGAGACCACCAGGTTGATCTCGTAGCGTCGCGATATCTCCAACACGGCGCTCGCCAGGGGCCCAGCGGCGATGTCGACTTGCAGGGCGCTAGCTTGCGTGCCCGCCGTGGGTTGTGCCGAAGCCGTGGACAGGCAGGCTACCGCCGCCATAGCCACCATCGCGCGCAAAAACGCACCGCGAAGAAGTTGATTGGTCCGTGCCAAAATAGATCCCTCTTTCCATCCAGCGTCTGGTCTGGGCTAGGCCCGAGAAGCGCCAGCTGCCCAAAAACCTGCAGCCCGCTGCCGCGACGCTCGGCGCGTCAGCAGTCCACTCGAGACGTTCTGTTCCACAGCTGCGAACGCGAATCACTCGCAGCACTCACAGGACTCGACTCGCAAGTGAGGGGGATCGATACCCACGACCCTCAAAATTCGTCATCCGATGGGATAAATACGGGCTTACGGAAGCGCAAGTCCCGTCATTGGGCGGCAGCTGGCGCCCGCTCGCGTTGGGGCTTGGGACGTGGTCGCCTTACTGCGGGATGAAGACGCGACCGTCAGGTGAGTCGGTGAGCGCGACGGGAAAGATGTCCATCAGTGTGCTCAGCATCTGCTCGACGTCGTCGGCGGCGAAGGACACGGTGACGCGACTAGAAGGGAGGCGTGTCACCTCCGGCGCCAAGGTGATCGGCGTGGGGGAATAGCGGTTTGCGTCGGCGACGATTTCCGCCAGCGTGGCGCCTACGTAAACCAACCTGCCAAGCTCCCACGCGGCAAAGTGGTGTGGCGGGAATGGCTCAACAGCGCCGAGCCCGGCCGCGGCGGTGGCGGCAACGTGCTCGCCTGGCCCTAGGGATGCCTGTCGGGCGAGTGACGTCGGCTGCTCGTTGAGGATGTAGGGGAACCGTGCTTCCACCTGCCCCTCCCGGACGGCGACGCGGTACACACCGCCGTTGTTCCGCACCTCGAACACCGTGCCGACGGCTCGCGCTTCCAGGGCCCCAGCCTTGACAGTGAACGGCCGGGCGGCATCCGGGGCGACATCGAACACGGCGGCCCCGGATATCAGCCGCACTTCGCGTGCATCGGGCCGCAAGACCGCCTCGATCTGGGTTGCCGACGCCAAGGTGAGCTCGCTCTCGTCTGGGAGCACGATGGTGCGTGCGTGGCCGCGAGGCGATTCATACCGTTCGACCACCGGCGCGGATGCCCTGGGTGCTAGCGCGTCGTTGCGCTGGCTGAACGGGATTGTGGCGAGACCGACAGCGACCACCGCGGCGGCCGCCGTCGCCCAGGCGATCACCGGCAGATGGCGACGGCTCCGCCGGGCAGCCCCTTCGGCGAGGTCAGGTGAGGCAGGACCGGATGCCCCGGGCGTGGCAAGGCGCAGCGCCGGCGACAGATCTTCGCGTCGTAGCTGACCGAATTCATGCCATGCCTGACTAGCGTATTCGTAAGCCTTCGCATGCGCCGGATCGTGCGCCAGCCATTGCTCGAACTCACGCCGCTGGGCCGCCGTGACCAACTCGGCATCGAACAACGCTCGCCATTCGAACGCCGCCGCGCGGATTTGCGCGTCGCTCTGCTCAGACGTCCCCCGTGTCATCCGAGTCTCCCCCCATGAGTTGGCGCAGCGCCGTGTCTATCTCAAATGCTGCTTTGGCTACGTGCTTCATCGCCGCTGCCCGCGTGATGCCGAAGCGGCGTGCGATCTCCGTGGCCGTCAGACCGTCGACGCGATGCCAGACGAACGCCGTGCGTCTGCGCTCGGGCATCGCCTGCAGGGCCTGATCGATCGCGCGAACTTGCTCTTCTACCAGTAAGACGCGTTCGGGCGAGCTATCGCTACCTTGGCCAGCGGTATGCCAATGGCCCAAGGCCTGGTCGTGTCGCCCGCGGACCGCCGCGTTGCGCTTTTCGCTCAGGACGAGGTTGCGCGCGGTGCGCCAAAGAAAGGCGCGCAGGTCGCGGATCGACTCGAGCTTTGGGTACTCCGCTAGCTGTTGAAATGCCTGCTGGGCGATATCGTCTGGTTCGGGTGGACCTGGTCCGAACTGGCGGCGCAAGTACTGCGTCAGGGCGGCGAAGTGATCGCGATGAAGCGCCCCGAGAGAGCTCAGCTCTGAATCAATCGTGCGCTGAGGTTCGGTGCGCGTCGCAAGCTCCTGCCGCTGCGGTGAAGGCGTCTCACCGCCCGCTAGACGCTGGTGCTTAGTCGTGTCCAAATTGCCAAACCCCGGCCGTACTGCAATCCATCCCCGCACTTTCCGGGCAGGGCGATTTCACGCGGCGCCGGGGGTGCAATTGGCCGCAGTATATGCGGGATAGGCACGCGGCGTGCTCGCGCCCTAAGGCGGCGAGGCGTGGGGCTCGCTCTTCTCCTGGCGACGCTGTCGATTCGCGCGGCGGCGGCGACGCAAGCTGGGGCCAACCCGCGTCAGTCAGTGTCTTCGTCCAGCTCTGGTGGCGACCGGCCGTAGATAATGTAGGCTTCCCCATCGTCGGCGTTTGCCCCGAAGGCACCCACGATGATGTCACTGAGACCGTCAGCGTTGAGGTCTCCTGCCGAATCGATTGACGCGAGAGCTGCGTCGAACTCAGGCGTGGTGATGACGAAGCCCCTACTGCCATCGCCACCGTTGGCAGCAAACAGATCTCGCAGGGCGAATTCTGCAGGGAAGCCCTCGCTGCGACCGAAGACCACGTGGGCAACGCCAGGTGACTGTGGTACCCCCAACAGATCCCCGATACCGAAGTCGTCGACACCGTCGCCGTTAACATCGCCTAGGCCTGCGACGGTGAACCCCGCCCCGATCGATACGGCCACCTCGCCGGCAGCACCGAACAGCACGACGCCTTCGCTTCCGTCACCGCCACCCGCAATAGTGAGCGTGCGCAAATCGATGCGCGGCGGAAAGGGGGTGCTGCGACCGAACAAGACGATCACACGGCCCACGCCATCGCCATTGGAAGCGACGGCCTGGGCGAGTAGGAGATCGTCGATGCCGTCGGCGTTCACGTCACCGGCGCACGCGATGTCACCTTGTAGGAAACCGATCGGCAGCTTGTCGATCACGAAACCCTCGCTACCGTCCCCGCCAGCACCGGGATAGAGATCCGTGAGCCTGAAGCTCGGCGGAAACCCGCCTTGGCGGCCGAAATAGACGAAGGTGTCACCGCCGTCTTGTATCGCGGTGCTGACCACGACGTCGTCTATGCCGTCCGCATTGATGTCGCATCCGTCGCCGCCTACAAACTCGCCGGCATGCCCATCTTCCACAACGTTCGTGAGCACGATGCCGTCGGTGCCGTCGCCTCCTGCTTCCTCGCGCAAGCCTCGCGCAGAAACCAATGGCGAAAGGCTCGCATCCGCACCGAAGAGAACGTAAGCGGCACCAAGGTCGTCGAGGCCACCGCGGGAGAGGCGGGGTGCGCCTACTACGACGTCCCCCAGTCCGTCGGCGTTAATGTCCCCCGCATAGGCCACGTCGAGGGCAAAGTCGTCCCCCTGGGCTTCGCCCAACACCACGACACCGCGGCTACCGTCGCCGCCGAGTGCGGGGAACAAGGTGCCGAGATCGAATAGGGGGCCGTAGTCGTCCGCGCCGAAGACGATGTACGCCTGGCCCGTTTGCGCGATGTTTGCCGCGCCGATGATGAGGTCCGCGAAACCGTCGCCGTTGAGATCGTCGGCACGGTCGAGGCCGCCCGTGTTCTCGTCGATGCGCGCACCGAGCAGAATCACGCCCTCGCTGCCGTCGCCGCCGCTGCCGGGGCGCAAATCGCCCAACTCATAGCGCGCTGGAAAGCCCGCGGGATTGCCGAACAGTACGTAGGTCAAGGGGCGTCGGCCCGTGGAGAAAAGGCCAGTACCGATCACCACGTCATCCACGCCGTCGCCGTTGAAGTCACCCAGCGTGGAGACCGGGAAACCGAGCGAGGCGAAAGGCTCGAAGGGTGCGATGACAAAGCCCGTGGAACCATCGCCGCCGTTCTCCGGTGCCAAGCTGCTCACACTGATCTGCGCGGGGAAGACTCCGGCGGGCGCACTTGCCGACCATAGGAATGCGTAGGCGACAGTTCTCGCCAGCGTCCCTCTAAGAGGCGTCACCGCTCGCTGGGTGAGCTTATGTTCCATCTGTACTCCTCCTTGAGTGTCGGAAGGCGATCTAGTGCTTGTGCACCGGGTCGTCGCGAGAGGCTTATTGCTTCTGAGGCGGGCTTCACCCGCTTTGCGTGAGTGTACGGACTCAAGGGGCAAGTGCGACTTTAACGATGGGGTGTTGTCCAGCGCTAGCCAGGCCAACCAGGCCGGCGTACTTGGACAACATCAAGAGCGCGACGCCGGGTGCGAACACGGCCATCCACGCGGTGGCCGTGAGTGCTAAGAAGTCCCCTTGAAGGGTGATGGGGAAGGGTGCGTGCCGTTGCACGTCAGCGACCACCTCGGCAAGGCTAGCGCCGTCGTAGATGAGGCGCCCGCTGCGCCACACCGCGATTCCACGCGTGGGCCGTGCGGCGGATGTTCTTCGGCGTCGCCGACGGCGATGTGTTCCGGCATGACTCGCTCCCGCTACGCATGATCTTCGGCCTTCCCATTCTCAAGGCGACCATCTTCCAGAGTGCGATCGATGTCCTCCATCGCCCGGACGAGGTGCTTAGCCGCCGCGCTGCGGCTGACCCCCAGTTGGGGTGCGACCGCCGATAGGTTCTTGCCATCCAATCGATGCAGGACGAAGACGTGCCACCTCTTCTCAGGCATCGCTCGGAGAGCCACATTGATGATCTCCAGCTGGTCGTTGGCGACATCCCGGACCGGACTGGGGGTGTCGACCCACGTACGGTCAGGCGGCATTCGCAAAGCAGGCGTTAGTGGGGGTTGGGGGCTTGTGTTACATTGAGTAATAAGAACGGTTCTCAACAAGCGCTACTCGCTTCGCAAATGCTGTGGCCTCTAACGCTCGAGAAAAAGATCAGCGAAACAGTTCCCGGTGGGGCGTCGTCGCGCGCTCCTTGTTAGCGTCGGTAGGCGGGTTCTTCTTCGTCAGCGCCGTGGGCGCCTGCTGCGCGATGGGCCTTGCCGCCGTCGGTTTAATGCCCATTGCGCAGGCGGTGCACGTAGTGACGTTGATCGGCTTCGTCGCCTGGTGCGCCGTGGCCATGTGGGTCTTCGCCGCCGGGTCCCTGCGTAAGGTCACCCTCCAACTCGGTCTTAGTACGCTAGCAGCGCTCGGTGTGGCGCTCCTCGTGAGGTAGTGGAATGAGCACGCAAGGATTCAAGGGCAGCTTCCGCCAGTCGATGGCCTGGTTCCACACCTGGATCGGCCTCGTGCTGTCCGTGCTCTTGTACTTCATTTTCATCACCGGCTCGTTCGGTTACTTCAGAACAGAGGTCAACCACTGGATGCAGCCCGAGCAGAAGCTGCATTCCGCCGAGGTACCCAGCCATTCCGAGATGGCCGAGGCCGGCTTCGCCTATCTCGCGCAGGCAGCGCCAGAGGCGACGCGTTTCTTCATCGCCTTCCCGACGCAACGCCACCCCGCCCTCTACTACTACGCGGCGCTGCCTGAGGAGAACGAGAAGGGCGACAAGTTCGTCCGGGGCGATCTCGACCCGAGCACCGGGCAGCCCCTGCAGGCGCGCGAGACCGGGGGCGGCGACGCGCTCTACGCGATGCACTACTCGCTCCACTATATGCCCTACCGCGTGGCCATTTACATTGTGGGCGTTGCCACGATGTTCATGTTCATCGCGCTGATCACAGGGATCGTGATCCACAAGAAGATCTTCGTCGACTTCTTCACCTTGCGCTTGGGTAAGGGCCAGCGCTCGTGGCTCGATGGGCACAACATCAGCAGCGTGCTCGCGCTGCCCTTCCTTCTAATGATCACCTATTCGGGCTTGGTGTTTTACACCTTCGACTACATGCCCGGCGTCGCGGCGCTCTCCATGGGCGTGGAAGACGCCACTGAGCAGATCGGTGCTCACCTGTATCCGGACTACGAGCCGGTGGAACCCAGCGGCGAGCAGGCGAGCATGGCTAGCGTGGGCGATGTGATGACGCAGGCACAACAGGTGTGGCCGGCCGAGTCGATCCGCTACGTGAACCTCGAGAACCGCGGCGATCGCGTGGCACTGTTCCACGTGGGGCAGCACAGCCAGGGCCTGTCCCGCGGCAGTGGTGTGATGAAGTTCAACGCCATCACCGGTGAGATGCTGGACCGTCCCGAGCATCGCCTGGGCGCCGACGTCGTGTTCACGCGCGGGGCCCTCGCCCTGCACGAGGGGCATTTCGCGAACATCCACCTGCGCTGGCTGTACTTCCTAAGCGGATTGATCGGTGCGGCCATGGTGGCGACCGGCATGATCCTGTGGGCGAAGAAGCGTCGCACGCGCCTCGGCAAGAAGGGCGTGGCGGGCAACGGGCTGAAGTTCGTCGAGCGCACGAATCTAGCGATAATCGTGGGCCTGCCCCTTGGCGTTGGGGCGTACTTTTGGGCCAATCGACTGCTTCCGCTGGGGCTCGAGGGGCGCCCGGAGTGGGAGATGCACTGCCTGTTCCTGGTGTGGCTTGCGAGTTTCTTTCATGCCGGCTTCCGGGAGCTGGGGCAGGCCTGGCGTGAGCAGCTCGCGGCGCTTGGGGCCACCTTCGCCCTGCTGCCCGTGGTTGACGCGCTCACGACGAACGCGCACCTAATCGCATCCCTACGCGAGGGCGATTGGGTGAGGGCTGGCTTCGACATCGCGGTGTTGATGTTCGCGGGCGCCGTGTTCATCGTCCTGCGCAACATGACGCCGTCGCTGGAGAGTGCCCTCGGCAGCGATGCGCGTGAGCACTCGTCCGCCGTGGCGGGCGGTGGCGCCCGCGCGGCCTCGGTGCCGCAAGCACCCGCTGACTAGGGCAGGGGCCCTATCGGGTGTTTTGGCTCGGTTTCGCCGTGACGCTGGCGGGTGCGTTCTGCTTGGCTGTGTCCCAGCCGAAGCAGTCCCAGGTGATCATCAAGCGTACGCTTGGCCGTCCATGGCAGCTTGCGGCGAGAGGCGTCGGCAGCGTTCTTCTGGCCGGCGCCGCGACGGCCGGTGCGCAGCAGTACGGCTTGGGGATCGGGTTGGCGACGTTCCTCGCGTGGGCGTTCCTGGGAAGCTGGCTCATCGCCCTATACACGACCTGGAAGCGAGGGGTGGCTGCACCTGCAAAGGGCCGTCGACGCTAGGCGTTGCGTTCACCAGCGGGCTGGCAGGGAAATGACGCCAGTGCGAAGCGGCGAGGGCGGATAGGCCTGTGCGCCTTACCGTGTCTCCTTTCACTCAGTTGCGTTCGCAACGCCGGTGGTCAAGACCCAGCAGACTACCGTTCTTTAGGTGCAGGGACCGCCTCTCTCTCGGGCAGTAGCTCGCTCAGTACAATTTCGTGTCCGTCGGGATCGGCGACAGCGAACTCTACATCCCCATACGGCATTCTCTCGGGCTCTCGGGTGAGTGCTGTCTTGCTACGAATGTGATTCGCGAGCTCTAGTAGCTGATGGCCCTTCAGGCGGATGTAGGTGGACCATCCCTCGTGGCTCAATCTCTCAGAAGACGTCGCTAGTTGGAGCATTAGCTCTATCCTATCTCGGTTGAGTATCGCAAAGCTGTACGGTTCGCTCTCGGGGAACGCTGAGCTGTCAAACCCTAGGACTGCTCGGTACCACGCTATGCTCCTGGCGACATCAGAGACCTGCAGGACGGGAGTCGCGGAATCAAAGGTCATTGTGGGTGCTCTCCTCGATGGTTGAGTCTTGGTCCATGGCGCCTCAACGCGTCCGGCGATCGGCGGACTTCGCCCCCGAATCCATCGCCGGCATCCATGGCAGATGCTTGTCCTGCGCCGGACTAACCTTTGCGTCGGGCGTTGGTGGTAGCGTTGGCTCTTGGTGGCGGCGAAGCAGACTTGGCGCCAAGACGCTGCATCGGCCGATGTTGACCCGATGCGCCGTCGACCGTACACGCGCCCGTTACGTTGCGTACGCCCTGGTTAGGATAGCGGCTGGCTCTAGAACTTCGGGAACAGGCGTCCTGTTCGAGCACAGTACGCCTCGTAGGCGGAGCCGAAACGCTCTCGCATCATCGCCTCCTCGTAGGGCACGCGCACGAAGTACAGGAGCGCGAAGGCCACGAGGCCACTGAAGCCGGCGATCCCGTTGTGCACGAACAGCGGCTGCACGGCGCAGAGGATCCAGATGGCCGTGTACATGGGATGGCGTACGCGCTCGTATACGCCCTGGCTCGTGAGGCTGTGGTCTTCCCGGATCTGCGTGGTGACGCTCCAATTGCGCCCGAGGTCATCATGGCTGCGCCAGAACAACCACAGCCCTGGCACCAGCGCTGCGACACCGATGAGCGGCGCCCAAGTGGGTAGCGTGTAGTTGGCACTGGCCAGTACACCGGTGGCGAGGTGGAGGAGGGGTAGGAACGTGCCGCCGATCATGACCAGGCCGAGCAACAGCTTCTCGGTGGAGGCGGCGTGTGTCTCGGTGATCGTGTTGCCCGCGGTGCGCTTGGCGTAGGGCTGTCGAATGACGGTGACTAGCACCGCGCAGAGTAGCCAGGCGATCGACCCCCAGCCGTTGACTTGCCAACGCAAGAGCACCGCACCGATGGCGGTGCACGCGATGATGCCGCCGAGCAGTCTCAGGAAGAGTGGCATGAAGTTCCTCCGAACGGTCGAGCGGTTTAGGCGAGATGTCCCCGTTGCAGATCTGACGACGGGCGTCGCGAATGCCGGCGCGAAACACAGTTCGCGCCGGAATCCTGGTCGGCTACTTCGAGAAGGCGGCCGCCTCCTCAGAACCGCTGGTAGCGTTGCCCTGGCTATAGGAGTGCGCTCCCGTGCCCGCGAGCTGCCCGCCCTGCACGATGAGGTAATCATCGCGGATCGGCTTGCCCTCGAAGAAGCACTCGAGGATCTCACGGGTGCCGGCAGCGTAGCGCGCCTGGGCCGAGAGCGTCGTGCCCGAGGTGTGCGGGGTCATGGCGTGGTGGTCCATGGAGCGCCACGGATGGTCCTTTGGCGGCGGCTGCGGGAACCACACATCACCCGCGTAACCGGCCAGCTTGCCGCTGTCGATGGCGCGCTTGACGGCGTCGCGATCGCAGATCTTGCCGCGGGCGGTGTTCACGAGGTAAGCCCCGGGCTTCATGATCGAGAACATCTCATCGTCGAACAGATGCTCCGTCTCCGGGTGCAGCGGGCAGTTGATGCTCACCACATCACAGGCCTTGACCAGGTCCTTCACGTTCTCGTGGTAAGTCGCACCGAGGGCGGCTTCCTTCTCCGGCGCCATGCGGTGGCGATCCTGATAGTGAAGGTGCACACCGAAGGGTTTCATTCGCTCAAGCACCGCACGGCCGATGCGACCGCTACCACCGATGGAGCCCACGTGCATGCCTTCCACGTCGTAGGCGCGGGACACGCAGTCCGCGATGTTCCAGCCGCCGTCGACCACCCACTGGTAGGACGGAACGAAGTTGCGCACGAGGGCGAGGATCTGCATGACCACGTGTTCGGCCACGCTGATGCTGTTGCAGTAGGTGACCTCGGCCACGGTGATGTTGCGCTTGGCAGCGGCCTCGAGATCGACGTGGTCCGAGCCGATGCCGGCGGTGACCGCCATCTTGAGGCGCTTGGCCTTCTCGATGCGCTCGGCGGTGAGGTAGGCAGGCCAGAAGGGCTGGGAGATGACGATGTCCGCGTCGACCAGCTCGCGTTCAAACGCGGAGTCCGGGCCGTCCTTGTCCGAGGTCACCACCAGGGTGTGTCCGTGGCGCTCGAGGAAGGGGCGCAGGCCGAGCTCGCCGGAGACACTGCCCAGCAGTTCACCGGGCGTGAAGTCGATGCCCTGGGGCGTGGGGAGGGTGGTGCCGTCTGGGTAGGCCTCGAGCTTGGGGACGTCCGGTCGGCTGTAGGTCTTGGGGAACCCGCTGACCGGGTCGTCGTAGAGAACGCAGAGGATCTTCATGGGTTCTGCCGCCATTGGGTATGCTCCGTTGCAGTTACGAATCGAAATGATTCTTAATTATTACCTGCACTTTAATCGCCCCCAGCATGGGAGTCAAAGCGCTTCACCGGCGCTTGCGTCGCCCACGCGCAGATCACACTTTGCCGCAATCACGTGTTGGCGAAACAGGCACTTAAGTCAGATCCTGGTGGCTGCGCAGGTGAACTTTGTGGCACGTTACCGTATCAACGCCGCGTCGGCGCACGGGTAGTCGCGTGGTCCGTGGCAGGGAAAGAAACGTCGTGTGCCGCGCCACTGCCGGCACACGAGGGTGTCGTGAAGTGCGGTTGTCAGCTAAAGTTGACACTACTGCGGGTGCGCGGCGGAGCTTTGGAAGGCTAAAGCGAGAGCGAGTATGAGCGAAGTGAAAGAGTTCGAGTCGGTGCGCAAGCGCCTAGCCCACGACACAGGGCCGGTGCACGAGTCTCTTCATCACCACCCGGTGCTCGGCGCGCTGGCCAGTGAGGATCTCCCCACGCAGACCTACCGCGTGATCCTAAGCGCCTACGCAGGGTTCTATGGCGCCGTGGAGGCCAGCCGCGAGCGGCTTCGGGCCCACCCGGAGCTCTCGCTGCGGCCGCAGGTGGACGCGCTACACGAGGACCTGGCGACCCTCGAGGAGATGCCGACGGCCCTCGGTGAGGATGCCCTTGAGTTGGAGTCCACACCGGCCGTGCTCGGCGCCTTGTACGTGCTGCAAGGGGCGGGCTTCGGCGGGCGTATGTTGGCTCGCCAAGTGGCGCTCTCGCTTCCGCAAGCCCCTCGCCGGTTCTTGCAGGACGGCGTCGCTAAGGCCACTTGGCTCGCCCTGTGTGCACAGCTGGAACTCGTGTCGGAGGCGGACTACGAGGACCTGTGCGACGCGGCGATGCGCACCTTCCACACCCTTGCGCGGCACGTTGAGCAGGCAGCTGCCTACGTACCTCTGCAGTCGCCCGAGACCCCAGCCTTCGGCACCGGTTCGCGTTTGTAGGACGTCGGTTACGGTCAAGTCCTGCGCGCGCTATGCCGCGCAGGTGCCACATGCTAGCTGTGTGGCCGCCGCCTGCTCGCGAGCGCGCCGGAGTTATCGAGGGGCGTCCTCGCCATACACCAACCCGCCATTCACCTTTACCGAAAGCGGATGATAGGCGTCCTTCGCAGCATCGAAAATCCGTCGAGCTTCCTCTTCACGTCCCGCCTCCACTAGGGCGCGGTACAGGGGCGTAAGATACTTATTGCGGCCAACGGAGGTCAGGAACGCCTCGACCCGCCCATCAGCAGGCGCGTAGCCGTTGCGGATCGTGATCAGCAGCCAGGAGAAGGCGATCTCGTTGTTCCGCGCCCGCGTGAGCTTGAACGCCTCGTCGAGCGCGCGCAGCTGGGCGTCGCTCAGGCGCTCCGGCATGCCGTCGAGGAAAGCCTTCCATTCGTGGTAGGTCCAGGGGCCGGTGTATAGCTCGGTCGCCGCGGTCTCGCCCGATAGCCACTGCGCGCGCGTCGCCTCCACGCGTACGAAGGCCTCGGAGGTGGGTGCGGGCGCCCCGGCGGGAAGGCCCGCGGCGTAGATCCACTCGAGGATGCGGTCGCGATCCAGCACGTCGTCGTGCTCGGCGAGGAGGGTGTCGTCGAGGTGCTCGAGGAAGGTGTTGGTGTCGATGCTCTGGAAGGCGAAGCGCTGGAAGTAGTCGAGGAGGAAGGCGTCGAAGGCGGGGCGACCGATCAGCGTTTCCAGCTCGTGGAGGAAGAGGGCTCCCTTCTCATACGGAATGTCCGAGAACACCGCATCCGGATCGCGACCCTCCGTGGGGAACACCAGGCGCGTCTGTTCGGCGGGCAGATCCTCGAGAGACGCCTGCAAGGCGTCGTAGCCGAGGGCCATTTCCATCTGGTAGCGCTGCTTGCCGTACACCCGTTCCATGATGCGGTTGGTGAGGTAGGTGGTGAAGCCCTCGTTGAGCCACAGGTGTTGCCAGCTTGCGTTGGTGACGAGGTTGCCCGACCAGGAGTGAGCGAGTTCGTGGGCGATCAACGACACGAGGCTGCGATCGCCCGCGATCACCGTGGGCGTGACGAAGGACAGGCGCGGGTTCTCCATGCCACCGAAGGGGAAGCTCGGCGGCAGGATCAGCAGATCGTAGCGCCCCCAGTTGTAGGGGCCGTAGTCGCGCTCGGCGATGTCGAGCATGCGTTGCGTGTCGGCAAACTCGTAGGCGGCGCGCTCCAGCATTTCCACCTCGGCGTACACGCCCGTGCGGTCGCTCATCGGTTGGTAGGCGAGCTTACCTACGGCGAGCGCTAGGAGGTAGCTCGGGATGCGCTGTGGCATCTGGAAGCGGTAGACGCCGTCAGAGGCAAGCTCGGGGGTATTGTCCGCGCTCATCACGGCGCGCAGGCCGCGGGGCACCCGCACGGTGGCCTCGTAGGTGAAGCGAATCGCCGGCGTGTCCTGCAGGGGCACGAAGCTGCGGGCGTGAATCGCCTGCGCCTGGCTGAACAGGAACGGATGGCGCTTGCCGGCAGTCTGCCGCGGCTCCAACCATTGCAGGCCCGAGGCTTCGGGGGAGGTGCGGTAGGTCACTTCGACCCGATTCGCATCTGCCGGCAGGGTGATGCGAAGGGGGGTGCCGATGATCGGGTCGGTCTCGCCGAGTTCGAAGGGCGCGGGCGACATGCCCTGCGCGTTGCCGGCACGCACGGCGGTAATAGCGAGGTCTCGCGTGTCCAGCACCAGGCGTTCTCCCGGTCCCGTGCGCTCGAGCCGAAGCAGGGCGTTGCCCTCGATGACCTTGCGCTCGAAGTCAACGGTCAGGTCCAGTGCCATGTGGTACGTCGAGAAGGGCGTGGCGGACGCCGCGCTGTGCACGTCCCCAGCGTCCGTCTGGGCATCGATGTCGTACGCGGGCGGCCGCGAGCACGCGGTGAGAGCACTCGCCGTCACCAGGGCAATGACGAGGGCGGGGGCGAAGCGGCGGTATCGGGACACCAAAAATCTCCTCGGCACGGATGACATCGCGCAGTGTGCGGGCTCTGCCAGCGTTTCGCTACGTGACTCCTGCCACCCAAAGCCGATGGCAGCCACCCTTGCATAGTACGTTCGGAGTGGCCGCGGCACGGCGGGCGCTGCGGTATCGCTTGCGACGCACCAGCAGGGGCGGAGGCGAAAGTGGGTAAGCGTGCTGGAAATTCAGTTTGTGCGTGTGGGCCGCAGGCGTAGACGACGCCGTACCGGCTCGGCGGAAGGGCGGTCGGCGGGCCTCAGGGAGCGTGGGATACTCTGAGGAGGGCTACGCCGACTCCGCCTTCGAATTCGAGGATCAGAACGGTGGGGACGGTGTTGAGGTGACCGTCGATCAGGAAACGGGTGAGATCACGGAGACGGCCTTGGTCGGCATTGTGCCTCCCGCCAACCTCTTTGGCCTGTCCAACCACGTGACGTCGACGCAGCTGTTCTGGAGCAACGATCGTTGGTTCGTCCAGGCGATCTACAACACGCGCTCTGGGTACTTCCAGCATTTCGCCCGAGATGCCTTCGGGAGGATCCGCTACACACGCGCCAATCAGCGGCTGGACGTGTGCATGCGCTACAACCTAACCGACAACCTGCGGGTTAGCCTGGAGGCCAAGAACATACTCGATGAGGCGCGCTTCGACGATCGTGCCGTCGAGGGCAACACCTTCCAGACGCTGAGCTATGGACCGCGCCTGTTCCCTGGCCTAAGGGGCAAGTTCTAGTCCACCGGGGTTGAGTGCGAGGCGAGTCGATAGTGCTTGCCTCGCGTCGCGGGTCGACCTGGGCCCAGCTGCCTGTGCCAACTATAGAGAGATAGCCTATGGACCCTATGTCTGTGCGTTCGTTGGCTGGCGCCCTGGCGCTGGCACTGTTGATGTAATCGACTACTTACGCGGCGCATCCGGCGGATAGCTTCGACCTTCGGTTCTGGAAGCTCACGCTGCCCTTGGATGACAACAACGACGGCAAGGTGGACGAGGTCGCCGTCAGTGCCCTTCGCACCTACTCCCATGCTGACTTCTTCTATCTGGATCAGCATTGACACCTCGTGTTCACTGCACCGAACAAGGCTATGACCACCGTGCGCTCCACCAACACGCGCAGTGAGTTGCGCCAGATGTTTCGAGGCAGGAATACGCGCATCGGCACCCACGACCCCGAGAACGAACGCGGCTTCGTCTATATGGCGCACGAGATCCGCAATGCGGACGACCTCTATTTTCCGGTGCTAGGCCCCGCGAACAGTGACCCGGACGATGCGCCCGTCGACGATGAGAATCCGGCGAATGGAATCGCGCTGGATGAGATCTTCTCCTACGAGATCGTCCAACGCGGCGCCCGCATCGATGTGGCGCTAAGGTGCGGTGACGGTAGCGGCCCGATCATCGGCCACCACTATGTCGACATGCGCGAGCAGAACAGTGGCTACGACGTTCCCCACGAGTGGATGTTCTTTAGGGCCGGCGCTTACACGCTTACACGCAGAACAGCACGGGCGATGGGGAAGACTTCGATCAGGTTACCTTCTACGTACTCGAGAACTTGCACGATTTGTAGCATCGGTAGGACGCGTAGGCTGGACGCCCTGGATTCGGGTGCCGGAGTCCAGGTCATATCGTTGGTTCCTTCCCGCTCCTGCCTTAGCGAAGAAATCCTATCGGCAGATTACGCCCAGCGTGCACCTAGACTCAATCAGTGACACTGTTTGTTCGCGCGCGGTGCGTGTTCAGGACCCTGTACAGAATCGCCTCGAAGGCATGGTCAATCGACTTGACTCGCAAGTCGATACACGCATCGATTTCAGGGCGAAACCAATCTACTCTCACGTCGTCGCAACGTAGAACTACGATGGTGTCGGATCGCTCCACCGATCGCCTGACCCGAATTTCTCTGGACTCATGGTGGAGCCAACGGCTTGTATCGGCGCCGCGGGCGAGAACCGGTACGATGATTCTCGCTCTGCGGAAAATTTCTGCTAGTGTCTCATCGAAGTCGAGCGAAGCGGGGTCGATCCGCATCTGCGTGTATGCGAAAACCGAGCCCTCACCAAGTTCCTCTTCAAGCTTGGCTGCAATCGGCTCAATGTTCTCCGCTGCAGTTCCAGGGTAAGAGAACGCAATCAGATACTCTTCTGATAGTACTAACGTACCCAACTTCCCAGCGACGGCGGAAGGTGCCTTAACCCTAGGTGCTTGACTGCTCGTTGCTGCTCGGTTCTGACGTAGGGCTACTACAGCGGCAATGGAGACTCCGGCGCAAGCGAACGCTAGGATGAAAGCCAAGCGCCACACCATCCAAAGGACCACGGTGACCCACTCGGGTGGGAACAACACCTTGCCTAATGTAGAACTAAGCAGCGCGCAAACAAAGAGCGAGACGAGTAGACCAAGCACGCCATAGAGAATTACCTTGTTCGGACGGTTCCCGACGAGCCTTGCATTCGCCAAAATCAAGGCGAGTGAGGCGGCGGAACAGGTGCCGCCAACTAGTGAGGCCACCCGCCCCGTCACGGGCTGGAAGTACTCCCGGATAAGCTCCACGCCGGTAAGCTTGTGTTGCCAAGGTAGGGCGGCTGAAAGCACCACAACCGACACCCAACCCAGCACTTTAAGGGCATTCACTTTCTTTTGTAGTAGGCCAGCGAAAATTCGGCCAACTGGATTTTGCCCTCCTTGGTGGAAAGAAGGACGCTTGTTTCGCTAGTCTGGACAGACGCAGGGTTGTCCACAGCCGACTCTCCGGAAAGTACGACTTCGCGCCCCTCCCACCCCGGGAGCCGTTCACCATCGCTTAGCAGCAGGCCATGAAGCGCTGAACTCTCAATTCTAAACGTAATGGCACTGGGCGAAATCAACGCCGCAAACTCGCGCACGCTATCGTCGGGGTGAGCCTCCAAGTACGTCGGATCCAAGCGGGCGGCTGCCTTGATGGTCGCAACCAGTTGATTGTACTGACGTTCATAGGCTTCAGTGTCAGATTGCATTTCTTCCTTCCATCTAGGGCCGGCCGGGTGACGATGGAGGTACTTGCCAGCGGTGGGTTCGGGTGCCGCCACGATCATCTCCGCGACCCGTCGCACGCGTACATCTTCGTGATCGGCAAGATTTTCTGCTTGGCTGTAAACGCGCAGCGCGCTCCCGGCGCTTCTGCTATAGGGTGCGGTCAGTTGCACCTCTCCCAAGGTGTCTTTCTTCGCTCCTCCAAATTGATAGCTACACCACTGCTTCACTACGACCGAACCGGATGGAGTTGGGGTGAGTTCCGACTCGAACCGGAAGTCGACAGGGATCAGGCTCTCCGGCCTGTCCACGCTTGCAATTAGTTCCTCGAGGGTCTCTCCATCGAAGTTTGCGAGGAATCTCTGGTCGGGGATCCAGACCCTGCCAACTGTGACCAATCGATCGGGGTCGCCTTGTCTGGCAGGCATGCTGCCAGCGGCGGTGCGGTACCCTGATCGAGTTGATCCATAATCTAGGCTGGCCACACGTTCAGCGTCGCTGAACACTGTTGGTACCACGATGCGCTCGGGGCCATGACCGAAAAATAGTGGCACTTTCTCCGTCGTGTGCCCTCCGGTCTTGTAGTAACTGAGGCGACCCAGCAAATCGCCCGGAGGAATCCAGCCGAAGGTGATCCGTTCCCAATTCACATGTAGGGGGCGTTGGCCGTTGTTTCGAACACAGCTGCAAACGGAAAACCCCGATTGGTAGCTTTCCTGCCAGGCCCATGACTCGTATCCGAAACGGTAGGCGCTACTAGCGTGCTGACTACGGGTCGGATCGGGGCAGATCTCATGCAACGTGCTGCCCTCTCGACTCATCCCGGGGGCGGTTGCGAAAACGCTGGCAACAAGGACCAGGAGAACTGCCATGTACGGTAACCGACCGCGCGGGCGTTGGGCGCGTAACGTGTCGCTGTAGGTTAGTTGATCGTTTTGCATTACAGCCCTAGCTGTTCGTTGACCTAAGACGTGAGATCGTATCGACAGCCGAGTGTGGTTGCGAGCCGCCTTCGCGGTCACCGTATCGATTGTCGCTATCGGCGTACTCCATTTTGAACAAGGGCGCTGGGTCCCGTCATCACTACAGTAGGGCCTGCCTGATGGCAGGACGTTAGTTAGTGCTCCGCACCGTAGTCTCCAGTCTGACCTCCGGGCCTTGAACGGTGCGGGTGGGGCGGTGGGCAGGGGGACGCGCCACCAGTAGTGCTGCTGTTTCTGGTGGTGATCATATGCGATCCTTGCGTCCGGCGTCTCCGCCAATGCACGCAGCAAAAAAAAGAGGCCCGCAAGAACACTTGCGGGCCTCTCTGGTGCCGCCACCTAGCAGGCTAGGAGCGGACCGTAGGCGCGTTCGCGCACCTAGTCACAGGCGTTAGGCACACCGCTCGGCCCCGGCGCCGCGCCAACCAGGCCACGGAAGATCCGGAAGTCGACACCGTTGGTGGTGCCGTCGCCGTTCAGATCCGTGTCTGGGTTTGCGGTGCCGAAGTTGTCGCGGAAGATGGTGAAGTCGGCGCCGTTGACGAAGCAGCTCTGATCGAAGTCTCCGTCGCAGATGTTGCCGATGCCGCCACCGTCCGTGTCACGCTGGTTGGCGTTACGGCGCTCGATGCAGTTGTCCTGATCGTCAGGAATGCCGTCGAGATCCGTGTCCGTCGGATCGCCGCCGCCCTCGGTCACAGGCGTCAGGCACCACATCTCCGGCGTACTTCCCCTTCTAGCTTAACGGCTTCAGCCTCCTGGCACACCCATCGCCCGGAGCCGCCGAGATGCCAAGACGCAAGCAAGCCAGTCCGACCACCACTGATAAACGAGAACGCTACTGGCTACAGCACCTGCAGAGTGCCGAAGCGCAAGGCGCTACACTAGCCGCTTACGCGGAGGCCAAGGAACTCAACGTCCGCCACCTCTACGACTGGAAGCGCGTCCTCGCCAAGCGTGGCCTGCTCAAGCGCTCGCCAGGTTGCAAGCGTAGGGGCCGAAGCAAACTTCGTCGCAGTCACCTCGCCTTCGCACGCGGCCCCTGCGGCTAGCGCCGCGCTGACGGTGAAGCTCGCTCAGGGGGTGGAGCTGCAGTTCCACAGTGCCCTTGATCCGGAGCAGCTCACCGCGCTGCTGGTAAGCGTGCTGGAAATTCAGTTTGTGCGTGTGGGCCGCAGGCGTAGACGACGCCGTACCGGCTCGGCGGAAGGGCGGTCGGCGGGCCTCAGGGAGCGTGGGATACTCTGAGGAGGGCGTTTATCCTTCCTCGTATAGACGCCCCCGTTGTCAACCTGGCGAGGTTGCTGAGTGGGCGAGTGGGTCAAGACCTTGGACTTGCATCCTCGTATCCGCGTGCTGGTTAACGCAATAAGATGTGTCCGCTGTCGGGGTTACCACTACCTATCCTCAGGTGCATGTGGCCGCCATGGAGGGCGGTTACATCCTATGGAAGGATGCGTGGGCTTCCCGAGGTCCTCTTATCCCTCGCCTTTCTAGGGCTCATCAGGTAAACAATCGAAATCTTGACCTAATTTTTTTGCAAGTCATTTACTAGCGGCCAGGCGCAGGGATTCCCATACGAACCCGACCATCTCTCGAGCGCATGCGACTTTGACCTTGTTGACGTGTTTGCCCGCATTGAGCATTCGATAGTGCTTCTTGTGCAACCTTTTCAGGCAGCGATCGGCGATTGCGATGAATTCCATTGGCGTCCCGACTCGACGAGCCTCGGTGTCGCGGCTCAATGTCAGCGTGCGACACCCCCGCTGATTCGCCTCGATGAACGCGGTACGTAGGTAGCGATTGCCCTGGCGCGTGATCCCGAACCGGTGAGACTTCCCCCCAGAAGCATATTCGCG
>JBCCWS010000022.1 GCA_039193195.1 Pseudomonadota bacterium | reverse complement strand
TTCGATCAACCCAAGCTTGCGGTCGCAAGCCTTCAGCAGAATCGCACCGCCGTCCGAGCTGCTGTTCGGGTGGTCAAATCGCGCCGTGAGGGGCTTGCCAAAGCCTGTGTTGAACAGTGCACCCTGCGCTGTGGTAACGTCGTCCATTGGAAGGCCTTCTTTGTGTCCGAAAGTGCTGTGTCGTAACACCTTTCCAACACATCGAGGGCCTTCTTCTCTTTTGGCTCATGAATAATCCAGGCTAGGGAGCTGGTGCTCGTCAGCGTGCTGCTGACCCCCTTCCTGGCGCCGATGCTCGCTGGCGCTCAGGCGCCCCGCTCATCGGGGCCAAGGACGGGACCATCGCAATCGGCGTACCCAGCTCCGGTAGGTTCCACCTCGAGCTGCATCACCGGGGGGCGGGAGAGCGAGTGTTCGATCTAGACCTGGACAACACCCTCTCCACGAACGACAGAGTGGCTGCCGTACATTTCCTCTCGCCGGACGCGACCGCGGCTGCGCCCCAAACCACCATCCAGGTGCGCTTCGGCAACGGCGTGCATAGGCAGGTGATCGAACTGGAAGTGCGGGACCTGCAGCCCGGTGTGACCTATACACGCGGACTGACCGTCTCCTCAGCAGCGCTCGACCCGGTGACCTGGACACTTTCCCTGCGCCAACCGTCGCCCAGGGCCGATCTCGAGGTGGACGGACCGACGATCACCTTGGACCTGACGCTGGGGGAGGCATCGGAACACAGCGTCGCCCTGTTCGAGAAGACCGGAGACACGGCGGCGGAGGGCATTATCGTGCGGCGGGCTGACGATGCGCTTGGCACCGGCACGATCGATCTGCAGCGTCATGTTGCTTTCTCCCTGGACGGCAAGGAAGTACCGGGAATGACTGCCTGGCCCGAACCCGAAGCAGAGTTGGCCGAGTTGCGGCAGATTCCCGTTGATGGGAAGCGCGCCCTTGGCATTCAGTTGAGCGATTTGCCGCGCGGTGAGCACCGGGTTCGACTGCAGCTCGACGCCACCAACGCGGCACCCGACTCGGCCCCGACGATCGATCTGAAAGTCACTGTTCGCCACCCGCTCCTGGCGGCAGTCTCCATTCTGCTCGTGGGTATCATGACGTCGCTGCTGATCACGCAAGGCTTCGTCAACTGGCGCAACCGCAACGCGCTGCGTGATCGCGTGCACAAACTGCAGCGGGACTGGCTGCACGAGCTGCGCCACCTCACCGCCGTTATTTGGTTGAAAGCTCATCGCAAGCGCACGGAGCTGGTGGTAGACAAGTTTGCCTTGTTGCCTGCGCCGCAGTACCTAGCAAGCTTGCTGGATTCGGCCGCCCGGCTGCTGGGGTTACTGAAGCGCTATCGCGAACTCCAGCATCAGATCGAAAGAGCAGCCGTTGTCTACATCGAAAAGTATCGCCTGCGTCAAGACTTGGACTTAGTGTTGCGCGAGACAGGACCTGATAACCTTGATAGCGAGGCAGCTGCCACGATCGGGGCGCGTTTCGATCAGCTGGCACAATACTTGGTTGATCCCGCCAGACCGCGCTACCTGCGACTGGTCGATGAGAGCCGACGCCGAGCGTTGAACAGCTTCGTGGCCAGCGCCTTGCAGGCCACGGAGACGCAGCAGGAGCATCTACAGCAGCTGTTTGATGAGTATGTTAGTAAAGAGCTGCCCGCGGATGCCAATGGAGAGGCTCTGGTGCGTGTCGACGAGGTGAGCTCCAGCCTCCGGGTCCTTTGGCGCCAGAGGAACGATGACGCAGTGAGGGGCGATCTGCTGCAGCTCATCGCCCGCGCCTCGGCTTCTGAAATCGACGTGGATAAGGTGTTCGACGTGTCGAACGCGCGCCAGTTCGAGAAACTAAGCGCCGCCTTTGAGGCGCGCGAAGTTCGCATCGAGGCAAGCGGGGGCGCCCCCCGGGGGCAGGAGGTGGAGCACTTGCGGCCGACGCGTTTCGAGCTGATACCGGCCGACCCAACGCTGCAAGAGGATTT
The DNA here is from genome assembly GCA_039193195.1 of Pseudomonadota bacterium. Lineage (NCBI taxonomy): Bacteria > Pseudomonadati > Pseudomonadota > Pseudomonadota bacterium. The sequence goes on along the minus strand of JBCCWS010000022.1, from coordinate 89,893 downwards.
CTTCTTCTGCAACAAGGTAAGTGCGGAGTGGCGCTTCACGCTGCACAGCGCTCGGGGCGCCGGGGCGGGCGGGCGCGATGAAAAGCTGAAATGGACGGAACGCGCCGAAGGCAACACGGTGGTCCAGTTTTCGCCAAAGCGCGGAACGCTGGAGATCGAAGTGGTGTTCCGGTACGGCGATCAGCAGTCTGAGCCGATCTCGACAAAGGTAAAGGTTGCAGCGTCAAAGAGTGCGGGGTTGCGGGCGCGTCTTCTAGAGACGCAGGAGACCGTCATCACGCTAGTGGCAGTGGTGGTTGCCCTTGCCAGCGGCCTTTCGCTGTACTATTGGGCTAACCCGTCCTTCGGCTCCGTACAGGATTACCTTGCGCTATTCACCTGGGCAGTGGGTGTGGATCAAGGTAAGAACGTCGCGCAAGCGGCGCAGAGCCTACGCCAGCAAGCGGGAGCGGCGGAGCCCTGGCGCTAGAGGCCCGTGCCGCTAGCGAGCGTGGCTCTAAATCGCTACGGGGTGAGTTGATCGATTAACATCTCCCTTTCAAGGAGGGGCTATGGTCGCGATCGTCAGTAATCCTCACGCCGTGGAACCCGTGTATGCGTTCGTCGTGGGGGTCAGTCGCTACCGCCACCTCGACGACGGCGATGCCCCTAGCAACATCGGTCAAGACTCGCGATTGGCGCAACTCTCCAGCGCCGCCCGATCAGCAAGTGAGTTCGCCGCCTGGGTACTGGCTAACGTGCCCGAGGAGCGCCTTGCTGGTCTCTTTTTGAACGTATCGCCAGCCGACGGCGAGACGCTGAATCCTGCGGTTAGCGCTGCCCTCGGTAGTACGCCAACGGCCACTCGGGACGTGGTAGAGACCGATTGGGACGAGTTCTACCATGCCTGCGCCGCTAGGCGTGATGCCACCGTCTATGTCTATGCTGCCGGCCACGGTGTGCAGATCGCCAAGGAAGGGGCCATTCTGCTGCTCGAGGACTTTGGCGTGCCTCGCAAGCCTGCGCTGTGGGCAGCACTGGATCTGGTCGAAATGAACAAAACACTTAGGAGTAGCAAGTCGGCCGCGCTGCAGTACTGGTTCGTCGATTGCTGTCGTGAGCGCACCGAGGCAGCTGACTACTCGGCCGCGCAGCTCCGCCAGGCGTTCGTGGGGTACGACGTGCTCGAGGGCGAGTGCACGGCCGCGCCAGTCTTCTTTGCGACGCTGCCACGGGAGCAGGCCTGGGCCCGGCCAGGAGGCGTGAGCTTGTTCAACGAGGCGCTGATCAAGGGCCTCGACCGAGACGCGGCAACCCGGCCGCAAGTGCAGGGAGGCGACTGGTGCGTCACCACGGGCAGTCTCGCGAAAACACTGAACGACTATGTCGGCAAGGCCTCGGGCAACCTGCGGCAACACGTATACGTCGCCGGTCACGTAGGAACCACCAACGAGGTGATCCGGACCTTCTCAGAGCCGCCGCCGGCGCGGCTGACGATCTCCCTCAATCCCACGCAGGCCCATTCCACCGCCACCGCCGACATCCATCAAGACGACAAGCAGGTGGTGAGCAATGCGGATGACTGGCCGGTGGCGCGTGATCTGCCCGCGGGCCTTTACATCGTGCAGGTGAAAGCTGCACCAGACTACGCCGACACCACCCGTTCCGTTGCGTTAGACCCGCCCGCATGCGAGCGCGAGGTGACGTTGTCATGATGACCGGCAAGCTGCGCACACGGCTGGACATGCCTTCCTATGAGCTGCGTGATCACCTGCCCATCGAGATCCGAAACAGCCGCCTCGCGCTCGTTACGCGAGTGAGGCACGGCGAGGAAGCAGATCTTGCGCCGGGTTGGTATGAGGTTAGCGCCGTGCTGGATGACGGCAGCAGGCACTCCGAGTCCGTGCAAGTGATCGCGGGAGAGCGCTTGGAGGTTTTCTTGACGGTACAGCTTGCGGGGCTGATGCCAGCCAGCTCGACAGCGCGAATGCCTCCAGGGCGTCCAAAAACTCGTGGGTCGGGAAAATCTGGCCGACGCGGTGTGCGACCGTTCGAATCCGGCGAGCAGCGCGTGATCCTAGAACGCGTGGACGGAGCGGAACTCGATGAGTGCAGCAACGAGCGCTGGATATTCCTGCGTACCACTCGTCGCCTCGAGAGCGTGCCCACGGCGTACCTGCGGATAGACGACCAGCCGATCAGTGTGTCGCTACCGATCAACCCTCATGGCTACGATGACCAGGGGGCATGCGTGATGACCTTCACGGAGTACGGCAACAGTATCTACTGCAGCGCTGGCTTCCACCCGGGGCGGATCGTTTCCGCGGCGATTCAGCGGATGCTGGACAAAGGGGAGTTTGGCCACGCGACGCTGGCAGCAGAGCAGACTGCCGAGACGATGCTGCTGGAGAAGTACAGCGACCCCGTCGGCGCAGCGCTTGGGGCGATCATCATGTATCGGGCGGGCCATCTGGCGCGTCGCAGCGAGTGGCTTGCTAATCTGCAGCATAGCTTCGACTGGATGCCGGACGGTAAAATCCTGCGGGCGGCGGTGCTAGGTCGCAGCGATGAGGAACGCGCGGAGCTGCTCATTCGGGCCAGTGACCAGCGTCCGATGTTTACGGAGAGTCTCTCGATCCTGTTCGATGCGCTGCGGGCATGGAGATCCGAGCGCCATGACGTCGAGATCTCCTCAGCGTTGGAGAAGGTGGCGTCACTCGCCAGGCGCGTCGAGTGGGCTAGCACCACGCTCACGGTACGCGAGCTGTGAGTTTGCAGCTCACGATGCTGGCGGCAGGCGAGGGGGATGCCTTACACCTGCAGTGGGGACCCGCATCCGATCGCCGACAGCTGATTGTCGACATGGGCGTGCATGCGACTGGGCGCGCCTGGCGAGACCGCTTGGTGCGGCTGCCCGTCGCACAGCGACGCTTTGAACTGCTGGTGATCACCCATGTTGATACGGACCACATTTACGGCGTGCTGAGCGCCCTCGTCGACGCAGAGCCGATCGAAGGCTTCGAGTTCGCCGACATCTGGTTCAACGGCTGGACCCATTTGCTTGGGGGCCGCATCGAGCCGTTTCAGCCGCCTCCTACGGACGCGGAGGCAGCGCTTGTTGCGGACGCCCGAACTCACATGTTCGGCAGCGACCTGGAGGCCTACGGCGGCGGACAAGGGGAACAGTTCAGCATTTGGCTGCGTCGCCAGCCTTGGAATCTGGCGTTTGGGGGCCAGGCGGTCGTGCGACCCAACAATGGCGTTGGTCCGAGGATCCAGCTGGATCATGGTCTGGAAATCACCGTGCTGGGGCCGACCAGTACGCAGCTGGAAGCTCTGCAAGGAGACTGGCGCACGGCCGTCGCCGAGGCGCTGCGCAAAGGCGCCCTAGCGCGCGATGAGGTTCACGAAGACCTGGTGCCAACGGACCTCGAGCCCATGGGCAGACGGAAGCCGCGCAAGCCGCGGCTGAGTTCCCGCTCCGACCTGAAGAGACTCGCCAACCGTACTTTCAGAAGCGATGACCGGGCAGCTAACGGCAGCAGTATAGCGCTGCTCGTGGATTACGCAGGCGAAAGCCTGTTGCTCACCGGTGATGCTCACCCCGAGGGTCTAGTCGATGCGCTAGGATTTCTGTTTGCTGACGAACCGCCGAACATCACGGCGTGCAAGCTGCCGCATCACGGCAGTCAAAAGAACGTGTCGCGGGCGCTGGTAGAGGCCATTCGCTGCAATCATTGGCTGATCTCTACTAATGGCATCAAGCACTACCATCCAGACGCGGCGGCCATTGCCAGAGTCCTCAGATACGCCCGACCTCCAACGGGGAGTGAAAGAAGCCCAGTGCTGTTGTTCAATGAGCCCAGTGTCTACAACCGCTGGTGGAGCGACGAGCAATGGATTGAGCGGTTTGGCTATCGCGCGTTCTATGGCGAGAAAGGAGTTGGTCTGTCGTTGGAGGTGAGTGCCGGTGAAGTACGCATGGTTTAGCGTGGTGCTTCGGGTAGCAAAATCCGTCAAAAATTGACGTGAAAGATAGCCTGTCGTTTCGTTTCGTAAAGAGGGCGCAGTGAAGGCCCGGCGAGGGTCCGGTAGTGAGCCCTCGTCCGGCTACTGGCCCGAATAGTCGGGCAGGCGCTTTTTCCTCCAGGCGGGGGTTATTCCTGCGCGAAGATGTTCATGCGCTTCGGCTCACTCAGCCGCACCGTCAGCATGAACCGCTCACCATCAAGGGCGTCAATGCTGCCGGTGGCTTCGCCGTAGGACATGCCAATCCAGACGCTGTCGAAGAGCTTGTAGTCGGTGGACAGTAGCCACCGCTCGCCAGAACTGGAGAATCGGTCGTTGGCGGTGGCGCTGAAGTTCGTCTCTCCATACCCGTATCGGCCTGCGAGCCTGAGCTTCGGTCGGTGATGTTCAAACCCCGCCCAGACGGACCAGTTGTTCGCTGCGGCTTGGCTCGGATCATCCACCCCGGTGGCGCCCGTCGAGACGATCTCGTCGAAGCCGAAGCGGGCGGAAGTGCCGATGATCGTATAGTTTTGCAGTTGGAGATCGCACGCACTTTGGCCACACGCCCCGATGGGCTGAGGTCCAGAGGGCTGTGCCGCCGCCATCGAATCGATCGAAGTCGCCAGGCTCACCCCGCCACAAGGCCGCTGCCCCAACATCGAGATTCGCCGCCACGCGCAGGCGTGCCTGCGTTTCCTGTCGACAAGCAATCACCTTGTTCGCGATGCGGGGACCCACAGGGATCTTCTCGTAGAGCGCGCCGTCTCGATCGCTTAGCTCGCTGTTCAACGCGATGGCGAGTACCGCAAAGCGCCTCTTGGCGTCTTGGTAGTCCGGCGGTGCGCTGCTGTTCGCCGGCGAGAGGGAAAAGCTCTCGCTCGTCATCGCTTTGACCGCATCGGACAGCTCGTCCTGTGTGCCCAGGTCCTTGGCCGTCTTGATGACGTCGTCCCACGAGGATTCGAGATCATCGGCCACCTGCTCAAACGGTATCGACACCTCCAGCAGCTCGAGCTTGTTGCCCTCGACACGTCCACGCTGCAGTGGGTTGAGCAGCTCCACTACCCGAGCTCGGGCCTGGGCAAGCAATTGGTCTTTCTCCGTTTCTTGGCTATCCAGGTATGCTCGTGTGTCCGCAGGCAGCGCACCGTAGCAGCCATCAGGTCCCAGATCGGCGTCGAATGCCATGAGCGGGTCGCTCGGGTCGAGAAGGGAGGTGGTCACGCCAAAGGCAAGGACGCCACCTTCCGATTCCACTGGGTCTGCTGAGCGTGCCCTTCCCGCTGCGATTTCTGTTCGCACGCGAGCGCGAAGCGTGGGATTGGTGGTGCGGGCGATCGAGTCGTGGTTGATCGTTCGCAGCGGTCACACGCGAGGGCAATGACGAGGGCGGGGGCGAAGCGGCAGTATCGGGACACTAAGAAACTCCTCGGCACGGATGACATCGCGCAGTGTGCGGGCTCTGCCAGCGTTTCGCTACGTGACTCCTGCCACCCAAAGCCGATGGCAGCCACCCTTGCATACGCCTGACCATCGCACCCCGTTGTATCCTGACGCCGGCGGCGCCAGCGAGCCGCCCGCCAATCGACCGTAGGCTGACACGAGCGCATCATGCTCGCCGCAACACAGGGTCGGATACCTACCTCATCACACGGGCCACTGCGCCCCATCGAGACACAGATGATCGACAACACGACGTTCTACATCGACGGCGCCTGGACCGCCCCACAGGGCACGGCGACGCTCGATGTGATCAACCCTGCCACGGAGCAGCCGATCGGCCGCATCGCCCTCGGCACCCCGAGCGATGTCGATCGCGCCGTGAGTGCCGCGCGTGTTGCCTTCGAGACCTACGCGTTCAGCACCCGCGAGGCGCGCCTGGCGCTGCTCGATCGGGTGATCGAGGTCTACCAATCGCGACTCGAGGAGATGGCGCAGAGGATATCGGCCGAGATGGGCGCTCCCTTGAGCCTTGCGCGCAAGAGCCAGGCACCCGCGGGGCTGGGACATCTCAAGGTGGCGCGCCAGGTGCTGGCGGATTTTGCCTTCGCCGAGGATCGCGGCCGCACCCAGTTGGTGAAATAACCGGTGGGGGTGTGCGGACTGATCACCCCGTGGAATTGGCCGGTGAACCAGATCAGTTGCAAGGTGGGGCCAGCCCTTGCCGCGGGCTGCACGATGGTGCTGAAGCCCTCGGAGATCGCCCCCTTGAGCGCGTTGCTCTACGCCGAGATCCTGCACGAGGCCGAGGTGCCCGCAGGGGTGTTCAACCTCGTCAATGGCGACGGCCCCACCGTTGGCACCGCTATGGCGAGTCATCCGGGAATCGACATGGTGTCCTTTACCGGCTCCACCCGGGCCGGCACTGACGTGGCGCGCCGCGCCGCCGACACGGTGAAGCGGGTGACGCAGGAACTCGGCGGCAAGTCCGCCAACATCGTGCTCGACGATGCGGACCTCGAGCGCGTGGTGCGTGGTGGGGTCGCGCATATGATGAACAACTCCGGTCAGTCGTGTAATGCACCCTCACGCATGCTCGTGCCGCGCTCGCGCTATGACGACGCCGTCGCCATCGCCAGGGCCGCTGCCGAGCGTGTGAAGGCCGGCGACCCACAAGCGGACGACACGACCATCGGCCCGGTGGTGAGCGAGACCCAGTGGGCGCGGGTTCAGGGGCTCATCCAGAAGGGCATCGACGAGGGCGCGACGCTGGTAAGCGGCGGGCCGGGCAAACCCGCGGGGCTGGACACGGGCTACTACGTGCAGCCGACGGTGTTCAGCGACGTGCACAACGACATGATTGTCGCCCGCGAAGAGATCTTCGGGCCGGTCTTGTGCATCCTGCCTTACGACACGGAGGAGGATGCCATCCGTATTGCCAACGACACGCCCTACGGCCTGTCCGCCTACGTCTCCTCCGCCGACCGCGCACGGGCCCTGGGCGTAGCCGCTCGCCTGCGCAGCGGCAACGTGCACGTGAACGGTGCACCCCTCGACCCGACCAGCTGCTTCGGCGGCTTCAAGCAATCGGGCAACGGCCGCGAATGGGGCGAGGCAGGACTCGAGGAATTCCTCGAGAAGAAGGCCATCTTCGGCGCCAACGGGTGAGTGAGGCCGCCGAGAGCCGTAAGGCCCACCGTGGTGCGCATTCGCTACTGCACGCGCTGCCGCTGGCTCCTGCGCGCGTCCTGGATGGCCCAGGAGCTGCTGACCACCTTCGAGGGGGAGATCGGCGAACTCACGCTGGTGCCGGGCGATGGCGGCATCTTTGAAGTGAGTGCTGCGGGGCAGGTGCTTTGGTCGCGGGCGGCGCGGGGGCGCTTTCCCGAGATCACCGAACTGAAGCGTTTGGTGCGCGATGCGATCGCGCCGGGTAAGTCGCTGGGGCACGTGGATCGCTCGACGCTGTAGCTAGTGGCCTGTCCCACCAGTTTCGAAAGTGCTGAGCGAGCCCTTCGTCGACGATCTGCGCGTTGCACTTCCTCGCAATGGCTCAGGCCATTACTCGTCAGCGCGCCTTCATCTCGCCGACGAATGACTCGCTCATCACTCCCGAAACTGCTGGGACAGGCCACTAGTCGGGTTGTGGGAGTGACCTGCTGCTGTGCTTCTTGGGAGGTGCCTTGGGCAGGAAGTGGGCGCGTCATGCCGTGCCGCGGCGCTGCCGGCATGGTGCCGGCAGCTGGCAGGTGAGGTGAGGTGAGGTGACCGTCGGCGTCGCCCTAGTAGAACAAACGCCCTCGGAAACCGTAGGGGTAGAAGCCGCCGCGGAACCCCGCTCGGCCGAAGCGACGGAAGCCGAGTCCACCGTAGTAGGGGTATGCGTTAAAGCCATTCGCGTAGGCGAAACGGCGCTGACCGGTCGCCACCGCGGTAGGCTCGCTGCGCCAAGAGCGCCACTCAGCGCTGGAGACCACGGGCAGCGTCACCACCTCGCCTTCCACCTTGACCGTTTCGGCGCGCGTGACTTCCCCGTTGGCCGTGAAACGTCGACCAACGGCGATGCGCCCGGGCCGTTCGACGTCGCTCAGCTCGACCACGAACGCTTTGCCGGTGGCACGCGTGGTGGGTTTACCGTTGCGCTTCAACACACGCTCTTCGACCAGCAGCAAGGCGGCATCACCCTGCCAGCGAACCCGCGATACGACGCCGCCCCAGCGGACCTGCGAGCCGACCGCACCGACGTCACCCGTGTAGGCGTCGTCGAAGCTCATAGTAGTTGTCGCTTGCGCATCGATCTCGGTGGCCATCGCCTGCGCAGCGATCGGATTCGCAAGGCCTGCGAGCAGGGCAGCACTCGCCACTATGGCGTACTTCATCTTCAACTCCTTCCGTTTCGTGTCAGGGTATTGGAGGAGTGATCTGGAGACGCGTTCGGCGCAATTCCTCACGTTTTCGTCACGAGTGTCAGAATTCTTGCGCTTACCCGCCCAAGGCTTCAGCGGCATCGGATTCGCCGAAGATCAGGCGGGCGGTGGGATGCAGGGCAGCCCAATGACCCTGCTCGTGTCTACGCCGAAGGGCGGCGAGCGAATCTCAGGTAGATCACCGCGCCCAGCAAAAGCGCAGCCATCGCGTACCAGGTGAGCGCATAGGCGAGGTGGGAGTTGCGGAACTTAATCACCGTGAGCCCGCCGCGTGGGAAGCCGTCCGGGCCATCAGTGTGGTCCGCGTCGATGAAGTAGGAGACGGTCGAGCGAATACCGGCATCGCGGCTCAAGGCGTCGACGTCACGGGAGTACCACCGACCGCTCACGGGGTCGTTCTTCTCGAGCAAGGTGCCGTCGGGCTCCGTGGGTCGCAATAGGCCTTCTAGGCGAACGGCCTGTGTGGGCGTTGTGACCTCCCCCGGCTCGATACCGGTGGGCACGAAGCCCCGATTCACCCATACGTGGCCCTGCGCCGTTTCCAGCGGGGTCATGAGCCAGAAACCTGCGCCCAGCGCGGTGAGGGCCTTGACCCGCCGTGAGTGGGCGTGTTGGAAGCGACCCTCGAGAAACACGCGCAGGTAGGCCGAGGCCTCGAGGTCGAGGTCAGTTGCGATGGGAGCGGGGACGGCCTCGCCGAAGGCGCGGGCGTCGACTGCAGCGACGAGGTCGTGCTTCCAGCTCAGGCGTTGCACTTGCCAGTTGCCGAGCGCCACGAGCGTGAGGAACACGACGGCGCAGCAGCAGATTACGATTACCTGGACCCACCGGGGGCGATGGCCCCCGGCGGACGGCGACGTCACGGCAGTTCGCGCACGCGCTCGACCTGCTCGTGGCCGGGCATCATGTTCTCGCGCAGGTGGAACATCACCTCGGCGGAACCGGCGAGGATGATCACCAGCATGACGATGGTGAAGAGCAGGGACATGAACTGCCAGCCCTGCTCGGCCTTCAGGGAGACGTGCAGGAAGTAGTGAATGTGCACCAGCATCTGGGCGGCGCCAAAGAGGAAGATGACGCTGATCACCAGCGCCTTGCTGTCGATGGCCTCCGACAGCACCAGACCGAAGGGCACTGCGGTGAGCAACACAGACCAGGCAAACCCAGTCAGGTAGGACTTGTAGCCCGTCTGGGCGTCGTGCGTAGCTTCGCTCACAGCATCACCCCCGTGAGGTAGACGAAGGAGAAGACACCGATCCAGATCAGGTCGAGGAAGTGCCAAAAGGCACTCAGGCACATCACGCGTCGCTCGTTGGCAGGGGTGAAGCCGTGCTGGCGTACCTGCGCGAGGAGCACCACGAGCCAGATGCAGCCGGCCAGCACATGTAGACCGTGGGTACCGACCAGGAAGAAGAACGATGACAGGAAGGCGCTCGCCTGGGGGCCGGCGCCAATGTGGATCAGGTGGGAGAACTCACGTACTTCCAGCCACAGGAAGGTGGCGCCGAGCACGCCCGTGACCACCAGCCACATCATCGCCTGACTCGACTCTTTCGCGCGCATGGCGATGACGGAGAAGCCGTAGGTGATCGATGAGAGCAGCAGCACGAAGGTGGCCACGGCGATCATCTCGATCTCGAACAGATCCGCTGGCGCCGGGCCGGCCGCGTAGCTGCGCCCCAGCACGGCGTACACCGCGAAGAGGATGCCGAAGAGCAGGCTGTCGCTCATTAGGTACAGCCAGAAGCCGAGCATGGTGCCGCCGTCCGCGTGTTCGTGCGCAGCGTCGTGATGTTCGGCCTCGACGACGTCGAACTCGTAGGCGCCCTTGGGAGGCGCGAGCGGGTTGGCGGTGCCAGCCGTGTCCGAAGGGGAAGTCATAGCTCTACCGCCTCCGTCAGCCCGCTGGGCCGTCGGCCTGATGCAGGATCGTTGGTCGTCGCCGTCGAGAAGGGCGCTTGCTCCCCCGGTAACGGCGCCGAGGCGAGCAGCTGGGTCCGCGCCGCTTCGATGGCGGCTACCTCATCTGGCTGGACGTAGTACTCGCGGCGGTAGTTGAAGGTGTGGCCGATACCGTAGGCGATCGATGCGAGGAAGCTCGCGATCGTGAGCCACCAGATGTGCCAGACGAGGGCGAAGCCCATCACGGTCAGGAGGGCCGAGATGATCACACCGGAGGCCGTGTTGTGAGGCATGTGGATCGGCGTGTAGCCTTCCGTGCGGCGCTCGTAGCCGTTCGCCTTCATGTGATGCCAGGCATCTAGCTCGTAGACCCGCGGCGAGAAGGCGAAGTTGTAGAAGGGCGGTGGTGAGGCTGTGGCCCACTCGAGCGTGCGCCCACCCCAGGGATCGCCCGTGTGGTCGCGCAGCTCGACGCGCTTGCGGATCGACACGACGAGTTGAACGATGAAGGCGGCGATACCGATGGCCACGCACAGGGCGCCGATCGCGGCGGTCAGGAAGTAGCCCGCGTAGATCGTGTCCTCGAACTGGCTTAGGCGACGGGTGACGCCCATAAGGCCGAGCAGATACAGCGGCATGAAGGCCAGGTAGAAGCCGACCACCCAGCCCCAGAAACTCACCTTGCCCCAGAAGGGATCGAGCTTGAAGCCGAAGGCCTTGGGGAACCAGTAGGTGATGCCCGCGAAGACGCCGAACACCACGCCGCCAATGATGACGTTGTGGAAGTGGGCGACCAGGAACAGGCTGTTGTGCAGCACGTAATCCGCGGGTGGCACCGCCAGCAGCACGCCGGTCATGCCGCCGATCACGAAGGTGAGCATGAAGGCCACGGTCCACATCATCGGCACTTCGAACTTGATCCGGCCCTTGTACATGGTGAAGAGCCAGTTGAAGAGCTTCGCCCCCGTGGGGATCGAGATGATCATCGTGGTGATGCCGAAGAAGGAGTTCACGTCGGCGCCGGCGCCCATGGTGAAGAAGTGGTGCAGCCACACGATGTAGGACAGGATCATGATCACGCAGGTGGCGTACACCATGGAGGTGTAACCGAACAGGCGCTTGCGCGTGAAGGTGGGCACGATCTCCGAGTAGATGCCGAAGATCGGAATCGTGAGGATGTACACCTCCGGGTGGCCCCAGATCCAGATGAGGTTGACGTACATCATCGGATTGCCGCCAAGCTCGTTGGTGAAGAAATGGGTGCCGAGGTAGCGATCCGCCGTGAGCAGCGCGAGGGTGGCCGTGAGCACGGGGAAGGTGGCCACGATGAGCACGTTGGTGCACAGGGTGGTCCAGCAGAAGACGGGCATCTTCATCCAGGTCATGCCCGGCGCGCGCATCTTCACCAGCGTGGTGATCAGGTTGATCCCGGATAGGGTGGTCCCTATTCCCGCGATGTTGAGGGACCACAGGTAGTAGTCGACGCCCACCCCCGGACTGAAATCAAGCCCCGACAAGGGCGGGTAGGCCAGCCAACCGGTGGTGGCGAACTCGCCGACGAAGAGCGACAGCATCATCAGCACGGCGCCGGACACGGTGAGCCAGAAGCTGAAGTTGTTGAGGAACGGGAAGGCGACGTCGCGGGCGCCGATCTGCAGCGGCATCACGTAATTCATGAAGCCCGTGACGAAGGGCATGGCGACGAAGAAGATCATGATCACGCCGTGGGCGGTGAAGATCTGATCGTAGTGGTGTGCATCGAGGTAACCCGCGTGGCCCATGGCCGCCATCGCCTGGTGCGAGCGCATGAGCAGGGCGTCGGCGAAGCCGCGGACCAGCATCACCAGGGCGAGCACCATGTACATGATGCCGATCTTCTTGTGGTCCACGGATGTGAACCACTCCTTCCACAGGTAACCCCACAGGCGGTAGTAGGTGATCAGGCCTACGATGACCGCGCCTGCGACCATCGCCCCGATGAAGGTGACGAAGACGACGGGCTCCCCGAAGGGAAAGATGTGCCAGGTGAGCTTGCCGAAGATCGGATCGGCGACCGGCGCTCCGGCCGTACCGTGTGGTGCGAGTGCGGAGGAAGCCATTGATCAGCGACCCTCTGAGTGCGGAGCCAGGGAAGCGGCTGGCGGTACGGGCGAGGCGAGTGGCGCTGCGATCCAGTCCTCGGGCGCCAAGTCCAGGGCGGCGATGATGTCCTCAGACTCCTGCGGCATGGTCGACTTGAGCATGTAATAGAGCGCGCGCGTGTCTGTGGCGCTGCACATGCCGCGGAACATGTCTCGGTTGTACAGCCCCGCAAGTCCGCCGCCGCCTAGAGCGTCCACCACCATCATGTCGTCCAGGCAGAGGGCATCATCACCAACGCAAAGGTTGACGATGCGTCGCCAGAGGCCCTCTTCCACCTCGGAGTAGTAAGTGACGGGATGATCGACACTCTGGTCTTCGAGGGCCACGAAGGCTTCGCGACCGAGCGCCTCGTCGGCATCTCGCAATACTGTGACCCAGTCGTCGAACGCGTTGTCATCCAGTCCGTGAAACTTAAAGCGCATCTGGGAGAAGCCGGCGCCGCTGTAGTTGGCGGAGAAACCGTCGTAGGTGCCGGGCTCGTTGATGACCGCGTTCAGTTCCGTCTCCATTCCCGCCATTGCGTAGATCTGCCCCGCCAAGGCGGGTATGGCGAACGAGTTCATTACCGTCGTGGACGTGAGCTCAAATTGGATCGGCCGGTCTACGATGGCCGCCGCCTCGTTGACGGAGGCGACCCCGTATTCGGGATAGATGAACAGCCATTTCCAATCTAGGGCGACCACCTGTACGCGCAGGGGTGCCACGCTCTCATCGATCGATTGGGACTCAGATATTCGCGTGAGAGGCTCGTACGGATCCAAGCGGTGCGTGGCAACCCAGGTGAGCCCCGCCAGGCAACTTATGATGGCGAGCGGCACGGACCAGACCACGATCTCCAGGCTTATGGAGTGATCCCAATCGGGTGCATAGCTCGCTCGCTTGTTGGAGTCGCGATAGTGAAAAGCGAAGAACGCCGTCAGCGCCAACACGGGCACGACGACGATGAGCATCAAAATGGTGGAGTAGACGATTAAGTCACCCTGCTGACTCGCGATGTCGCCAGATGGGTCCAGTACGGTGAGCTTACAGCCGCCTAAGAGAAGAGCGGCGAGCAAGACGCTTGACAGTCGCAACAATCGCATGAGCCTTTACCGAAAATCGCACTTGCCTGGTGGCACGTGGTCTGACAACAGAAGTCGCCTTAAGGTCCCGGCAAATCTTTGGCCATGAGCTATGGCGCGCGATAAGCACTCGTGTCCGGTACCAGGTGAAGTATAAGATATTGCGCTGCTGAAAAAACGTCGACTTCGACAGGTTGAGCACACGATGGCGACTCCCGCGACCCCCATGCACACCACCTCCTCGCACACCGCGACTATCGACGAAGTGATTACCACGGTAATCATGGCGCGAGTCACGGATTACTTCGGGTTTTTCGTGTACGCGATCGCCTCCGCGCTTGTGTTTCCGAAGCTCTTTTTTCCCATGTTCGATCCCATCACGGGAACGCTGGTGTCCTTCTCCCTGTTCTCCGTGGCCTTTCTTGCCCGACCGGTGGCCAGTTACCTGGCCCGCTCCGTGGAGCGCAAGGTTGGACGCGCAGCGAAGGTCACCCTGGCGCTGATGATCTTGGGCAGCTCGACGGTGGCGATCGGCTTGCTGCCCGGCTATGCGCAGATCGGTTGGCTCGCGCCCGGATTGCTCGCGGTGCTTCGGGTACTTCAGGGGGTCGGTCTCGGCGGCGCGTGGGATGGCATCACGCTACAACTCCAAAACGCTGCGCCCGCCGGTCGCAAGGGTCTCTACGCCATGGTTCCCCAGCTAGGGGGGCCGATAGGGTTCTGCGTAGCGGGTTCCTTGTTTTATGTGCTGACGGGTTTCCTCACGGAGGAGGAGTTCATCAAGTGGGGCTGGCGCTTTGCCTTCTTCGGCGTCATGGCTGTAAACGTGGTGTCGCTCTTCGCCAAGTTGCGGCTGCTGACCACGGACTTTGGCGCGGACGAGACCATCGCTACTCCGTCCCCGTACTTCGAGACGATTAGAACCCAGTGGCGGCCTATCCTCCTCGCCACCTTCACGCCCCTCGCCAGCTACGCGCTGTTCCACATGGTGACGGTGTTCCCCCTCGGCTACGAAGCGCTCTACTCGGGCGGGCCGATCTCCGACATCTTGCTGCTGGAGCTGATCGGCGGCGCGCTGGCGATCGTGTCAGTCATTCTCTCGGGCATCCTCGCCGATCGCTACGGCGCCCGCTGGGTGCGCTGGGTGAGCACCGCGATGATCCCCATCCTGTGCCTGACGATCGGCACGCTGCGCGAGCACCCTGGGATCTACATCATCTTCGGGTTCGTGTTGCTCGGCTTCTCCCACGGGCAAGCGGGTGCCGTGTCAGCCTCTCGCTTCCCGCCCGAGTACCGATACACGGCGAGTGCGATCGCCATCCACCTGGCGTGGATCGTCGGTGCGGCGTTCGCGCCGTTGGTGGGCCTTGCCTTGACCGTGTCCTTCGGTGTCGGTGCCGCAGCGCTCTACCTCTTGTCCGGTGTGATCGTCACCTGCACTACGCTGTACCTGGTACAAGCGGGGGAGCGCCGGGAGGCAGGCTAGGCTCTCGCGCGTTGCGGATGGGCGTCGGGCGCTCCGCGCTAGCCTTATCCGGCGTTCGGAAGTCGCCCGCCGAGGTAGCCGGCGAGCAGCGCCATCGGGATGCCGATGGGTACCAGACCCTTCAAGCTCGCCTTGGTGTGGTGCCAGATGTCTAGGCGTGGATAGCCTTCGAAGCGCATGAACGGCGGCTTGATCCAGTCGTAGATCACGACGTCGATGATGAACAAATCGTAAAGGCAGAAGAACGCGATGACGCCGTAGGCGATCAGGGTCCGTTGCCAGAAGGTAAGAGGCTCAGCCGGGGTCGCCCACGCGCACGTGAGCGCTGCGCCGCCCACCATCATTAGCGTAATCGAGACGGCAACTGCAGCGGTGATCAGGGGCGGGCCGTGTTCCTTGCCGTGCGTGAGCTCGGCCAGGAAGACGTGGGGGCACAGCACGTAGGTAGCGAGCACCACGAGCGTAATGGCGATACTCGTGAGTACGCCCCCCACCAGGATTGTGCTCAACACTAGAGAAGGCCGCTACTTGCGCGCCGCCAGAATCCAGAGATTCTCAGGGCCTTGGGATCCCAGCCGTCTGCCTTGGCGGTCTCGCGCAGGGCACGCGCGTCATCGCGCTCGCCGGCGAACCACACGCTGGCATCGCGGTGGCGCGACAGCGCTTCGCCGGCGGCATCGATGAGCCGCTCGCCGCGCCGGCGAGAGAGCCAGTGCACCGAGATCCCCGCCGGCGCGACAAGTGGATAGGCGCACGCTTCGCCCTCGACGGCCTCCAGGTAGAGTGCACCAACCGCATGTTCGGGCAAATTCTCGAGTAGGCGCGCCACCGCGGGGAATCCTGTCTCATCGCTCGCCATCAATACGCGATCGGCGTGGAGTAGTCCGCCGCCCGAGGGCCCAACGACGCCCACGACTTCGCGATGACGTTCGCCTGCGAGCAGCTCCTGCGCCCACGCGGTGGTGCGCCCCCCTTGGTGGAGGAAGACATCGGTGACCAGGTGGCCTGCGCTGTGGTCGACAGCCCGCGCCGTGTACACCGGCTTGTGCACGGCACCTGGCCCTTGTGGCCACGTGGTAGTCCCGTTTGCGGCTAGGGCTGGCCACTCGGGTTCGATGCCTTTCGCTGGCTGTAGTAAGCGGAAGTGGATCGAGTCCGTCCCGTAGCTCGAGAGGCTCTCGCCGGAGAGCGTGACGCGCACGAACACCGATCCCACGGCTTGCACGTCGATTACCCGCACGAACTGGAAGTTCGGCGGTAGGCTGCCTTCCACGTCGCCGTCGGACCAGCGCATGGCGTGTGCCACCTCCGGCATCATGCGCTTCATTTGCGAGACTACGGCGTCCTTCATCACGAACAACCGGCGCGCGTCGGTGGCTGCCACCATGCCAGCGGTCGAGGCCGCGTGCCCGGGCCGCAGGCCGATCAACCCATGTGCTGTCTTTACGGTCAGGTTCGGCTCGCGATCTTCGAGTACCTCCAAGCCGCTCGATTGCGCGGTGCTTAAGATCGCCTGGCGAATGGAAGCATAAGGTACGCCTGGCAAATCGGCCTGCGCCTCTAAGGGGAATCGTTCGTCGGTCACTGTAGCGATCTCCTTGTTGTGGGTGTCGGCCGGCGAGGCCCGCTGGTTTAGCGCTCGGCGAGGAAATAGTACCCGTAGGCAACGAGCAGCGCGGGGACGGTTGTGTACAGAGTCGCGAGCACGGAAGCCCGAGGTGCAACGGCCAATGCGGGAAACAGCGCATCGCCGTCGTTAGAGATAGCGTTGCCCAGCTGGGCAGAGAGGGGAATCACGCCCTGCAGGTACAGGGTGGTCGTCAACACTTGCGGGCCACATCCTGGAATGAGGCCGATGGCCACGCCGAGCAGGGGCACCAGGGGGCCGGTCGGCGTGAACAGCGCGGCGAAATCCCAACCGCCCCAGAGCGTGGTCAGATCGAAGCAGAGAAAGGCGATGACCACCCACACGGTCACGAAGCAGCTGTCGACAATCGTCTTCTCCCAGGCGTAGCTGGGGTTTTCGGTGTCCGTCCGGTTGACCATGCTCGAAGGGGAGTTTGGGTTGACGAACCAGAGCAGTACCGAAAGCAGCCCACCCACGGCGCCGAGCGTAACGTCGAGTCCCTTGGTGCCAAGCACTTCATTCACGTCCACTTGGAAGGCGCCGAGTAAGCCGAGGGCGCCCCCCGGGATCAGCAGCGCGAGCCACAGGCGCTGCAAGGGGCCAAGCGGGATAGGCGGTCTCGGGTCGCCGCAAGGTAGCGCGACGGGTGCTTGGACCCGAAGGAACTGATCGCCGTGGATGTTCTCGATGAGCGAGCCGGACACGATACCGACGCAGATCCCGAGCGACACTACCGCGAAGCCAGTGATTGGCTCCTTGGCGATGAGCAGGAACGCTGCATCTCCCATCGTTGAGGTGAGCACGGCGACCACGGCACCGAAGCCTGCGCGTCCGGTGCTGTACTGGGTCATCACCACGATGGCGCCGCCACACCCAGGGAGGGCGCCGAGCAGGGCAGCCACCGGCACCTGGTAACGCCGGTGGTGTTGCAGGAGGGCGCCCGTGTCGAGACGCAGCAAGTGCTCGAGTCCGTAGAACATGGCCAACGTCAGTGCCACGAATACGGTGACCGCTAGGTATGCGGAGGCGAGGCTTTGCAAGAATGCCTCGCGGGTGGCGTCGCCGCCGATCAAGGGGATTAGCAACAGCGAGCACACGATCGCGTAGCGACTCGCGCGCGCGCGCGAGGTGAGCGCCGGCGATATGGCGAGGTAGTTCGTGATCGTGGCGGCGTTCAATGCAGTTCCTTGCGTCCTTACCCGCGCATGCAATTGAGACGGAAAGGGCCGCGGCACACGGGCGAGCTTGCCGATAAGAGACGCCGGCCGCAGGGGTTGACCGCCTCACCTCGACTATTTTACCGTAATGAGAACGATTCGTGTTTCTATTTGGGTAATTACACCCTACCATCCGAGCGAGGAAGTGCAAACATGCCCCCCATCACCCAGCATCCCCTTTCCACCGCCGCGCTGGCTGTTGCTGCGCTGGTGATCGGCGCATCGCCCGCCTCCGCCGAGAACCGAGCCTGCGCCGTGGAGGCCTACGAATTCGCTTGGAGCGGTCAGATCGCCGGCTTCACAGTGACGGGGCGATTCAGCTACGACGCGGCGGCCGCGCCCGCCAACGGGATCGTGCGCGAGGAAGACCTGATCGCCCTGGACGTGTCCTTCTATGATCCCCAGGGCGCGTTGCTGCGTACCTACGAGGACAACCAAGATCCCGAGCTCTACCCCACGGTCAACTTCGCCTTCGACACGCTGACCAAGCAGCTGCTGCAGGACGGAACCTGGGACGTGGACGACGATGGCCGTCGCGCCTTCAACGGCTTCATGATGGGGGTTGGCAACCCGGATCTTCGCAGCGAGCCCGGTAGCCAGATAGGGCTGGCCTTCTGGTCCCGGCCCAAGGACGATTCCACGCCTCACATTCACGTCGATGACTGGGATTTGTCCGCGGAGGTGCCGGGGGCCGGGGAGTTCGGCTTCCCGCTCGGCTTTAGCAGTCACGAAGACGTGGCGTTCCCCTTCCGCACCACGCAAAACCGGGTTGATGACGGCCGCGTTGGTGAGGCGTACTTCGATGCGGATGCTGGCATCAATAACCTGGCGACGGACCTCGATGACACGGGCCGGCGGGTTCGAGTTCGCCCTGCCCAGCGCAGTGGCCTCGATTTACGAGATCGCCTGCGCTGTCGTTTCGGCGACTGACCGACCGGGTTGGGGCGCCTAGGTCCAGGCTTGGAGTGCGCCCTGGCGCGCACGGCCGTGTACATGCTCGGTCGTGCGCGATGGCATCAGCGAGTGAGCGCCGCTTCGCCCAGTACTGCCCCGCCACGCTCGCGTTCCTTTCTGGCTATCGCGTGTGAGCGTCGAGGCAACGCGGTCACCGCGCTAGGGCGGGGGATTGACAGCACCCCAACATAGGCGCGCTTCTTTCGATGCTGTGCAGCCCGGTCGCTGGGGTAGGTTGCCGAGATCGCCGCTGGCGAGCATCAGCGCTTCTCGTGCTCACGCACGAATGGTGTCGGATGATGGCATCATCGTATGCCTCATCACGCACCTCCAGGAGTCTTCCGTATGCCGCAGATCACGCTCGCCTTCTCCGCTGCCCTCGTCGCACTCGGCGTAGGCGCCTGGCTCGCCTCAGGCCAAAGCAGTATCACGGCGATGATCCCGGCCTTCTTCGGCTTACCGCTCGGGCTGGCGGGAGCGCTCGCCTTGCGCGAGGGCTGGCGTAAGCACGCGATGCACGCAGCAGCAACGATCGCCTTGCTCGGAGCCCTGGGCTCGCTTAGTCGCGCGCTTGCGGGCCTTGACTTCAGTGCGCCCCTGCGCCTGGCGACGGTCGTGCAATTGGTCATGGGCGTTAGCCTGATCGTGTTCCTCGTGCTGTGCGTGCGCTCGTTCATCGATGCGCGCAAGGCGCAGCGCGCCGTCGCCGAGTGAACGTGCCGCCGATCGTCGCTGGGCTAGGCGCCGATGGCGACACAGGGCCAGGGATCAGCGACCGATGAGAACTGCCTACGCGCATGGGTAACTTGGTGCCGAATCCAGCGCCGGTGAAGGTCAGCGCACCGCTCGCGGGCGAGTGGCGCGTGCTGAGACCGCCGGGCCTCACCCCTTCGCCATGGACTTCGTGCGCACAGACCACCAGGGACGCATGCACAGGCCGGCACCGGGGATAACGGGCCGGGGGCTATCGATGCGGCGCGCTATTATTGCTGGGATCAACCCGTGTTCGCGCCGCTCTCTCTCTGGCGAGGTGCTGCACGGTGCAAGCGATTGGCCGGATCCTATGCGCACGAGCGCCAGGTGACCGTCGGCGCCCGAGTCGGTCGCATCGGCCTGTCCGGCAACACCACAGCGCCGTACCTGCACTTCAACCTTTTCGATCAAATGGACGACCCGCTAAAGGCTGCCGTCCTGCCTTTCGTCATCGATAGGTTCGCCCAGCGCGAAGCCCGTGGGGCGTGGGAGCGAAGGGAGGCAGCCACGCCGGCCGTCGGTGCCTGGGTGGCGTTCGATGAGCTCGGCCCCGCTCTTGCAAAGCCGGACGCGCCCTGCGCGTAGCGACTCAGCGGCTAGTACATGTTCTTCTTGTAGTCCGACGCTAATCCACGGCGCATGAGGCCCGGCAGGCCCACCATGGCGCGACCCACGCTAGCGCTGAAGCCACGCTCCCGGCTGCGTTTGACGTGATCTCGGAAGATCTCCGCCGCATCGAGTTCAGGCGGGGCCTGCGCCAGCGCATGGGGCCGTGCGCGCAGCAGGGCCGGGCTCTCCCGGTGCTGCATCTTCGTCACCCGCACCCGCGTGATTAGCTTGGGCACCTTGCCCTGCACAGCGAAGGCACAGTGCAGGGTCTCGTGATTGGTAATACGGGCCTTTCCGATTACTTCTATTAGCTTAGTCGTGCCTGGCGCCAGCGCGATCAGCGCAATCTCCGGTTGCTCGATGATGTTGCGGAAGCTGTCGATGCGGCGATTTCCAGGTCGGTCCGGGTAGGACAGGTCGCCTTCGTTGTCGAAGACCAACAATGCGCCGGCGGGATCGCCCTTCGGACTGATGTCCATCTGCCCTTGCGCGCTGCTGGTCGCCAACGCGAGCAGTCGACAGTGGTCGACGGCCAGAAGAGCCTTGGGGCGTGTCGCCGTCCCATCGCTGTGGAACTGCCAGTACTCGGCGCGCAGTAAAGCCTTGGCGCAATGCAGGAAGCACTCCTCGACGCGAAGCTGAAGACGCCCGTCCTCGATTGCGTGCACGTGACCGTTCACGCGCAGCGTTTCGCCCATGCCCGGCACCAGGCAGAGAGAACCAAACGGGCTGCCGACGCGTGCATCCCGTGGCTCGTCGAGTGCGCTCAAGGGGAGGCTGAGCGCTTGCTCTGCCTCGTCTACGAGAAAGCCCGGCGCGTCGCCAGCGAGCGTGATCGACGGCTTGCCGTGGTGGGCGAAGCTCAGGAATGCCAGGGTGGAGAATCCAAGCCAGCGGCGCGCATGATCGTCCAGATAATCGAGTACCTTTAGGTCGCGTGCGCCCGGTGGGCTGCCGACGAGCAGCTGTACGGCTTCTAGGTCGGTCAGGTGAGAGTCACTCATCGGCTGGCTCCATAGCCACCACTAACGCTAGCGCACCATATCGCAAATGAGAACCATTTGCGATATGGTGATTACGGTGGCTCTGCGCCCGTGGCAGATGAGTTAATCTGCGCTATCTGCCGGGTGCGCAGCAGATCATCGAGTCGCCCGAGGATATCCTCGTAGACATTCTGCGGGTGTTGTACATCGCGTGCGAATATCGCCACCCACCGGTCGCGCCCTTCGCGCTTCGCTCTGTAGAGCGCTCGGTCCGCAACGCTGAGCGTCTGCTCCCAGCTCATGCAGTCGAAGTCACTCGCGACGAACGGGAACAGGCACATACCGATCGAACAGGTCTTGTGCAGCGTCTGCCCATCGTGCACCTTGAACTCATGCGACTCGATGGCGCGTCGAAGGCGTTCCGCAAGGCCCATCAGCTGGGTCTCACTCGTGATCCGCGCCACGATCAGAAACTCCTCACCCCCGATGCGTACGGCCCAGTCCATATCGCGACAGGTGGACTGCAAGCGCTCCGCCATCTGCACTAATACCGCATCGCCCGCGTCGTGACCGTAGCTGTCGTTTAGCGCTTTGAAGTGATCGATGTCGATCAGCAGCGCACCGAGTCGCTCCGGGCTTCCCTCGCGAACGAGTCGGCGCAGGCGGCTAATCTCGCTCGGCATGAGTCCGTCCAGGAAGCGGCGGTTGCGAAGGCCCGTGAGCTGGTCGGTCAGGCTGATACGTTCGATCTCCGCCTTGGCGCTGTTGAGCTTCATGTGGGCTCGGGCGTTGTGTATGGCGACGGCCGCGTAGGAGGCGATCGTCTTTAGCATCTCCAGCGCGTTCTCGTCGTAGGCAGCCTTCTCGTAGCTCTGCAGGTTGAGCAATCCCACCACGTTCTCGTCGACGAGCAGGGGACAGTAGACGAGAGACTGCACGTGCTCCGACAGCCACGTAGGGTCGAGCAGGCGCGAATCGCTGGCCACGGTCGCCACACTGTCGATGTTGATCAGTGTCTCGTTGTTAATGCACCAGGTGGCCATGCTGCCGCTGTCGGCGAGGGAGGGCTGAAGATCCTCGACTCGCTCGCCATCTTGGTAACGCAGCGTGCTTTCGATGCGCTGGGAGCCCTCGCTCAGCAGTCCGATCGTGAAGACCGAGTTGTCCACGAAGCGACCCGTGTGCTCGTAGACCGAGTCGAGCACACGGTTCAGATCGAGCGACGCGGTGATGTCTTGACCGGCCTCTGCGAGCTGACGGATGTTCTCCGTTCGCTCGCCAACGAGTTTGTCCAGGGCTTGCTTCTGTCGCTTGAGGGTGTTCACACGCCATTTGTAGAGCCGGTATAGGGTCAACACGGAGGCGATCAACACCATACCCAGAAACCAAGCGGTTTCGTACCAGCTTGGGAGCTGGCGGACCCTAAGGGCGATGGCGTTCGCGCTCGAATTGCCGGAGTTGTCCGTGGCTCTGATGCGAAGCGTATAGTCGCCCGGTGCAAGCCTCGAGTAGCTGGCTCGTCGGTTGCGTGCGTCCGTGGCTACCCAATCGCCGTCGTAGCCATCCAGCTTGTACTCGTACCGGTAGTCCGCAGAGCCCGAATAGTCCAAGGCTGCGAACTCGACGAAAAAGCCGCGTGATGCCGGCGCAAGTTCGAGCGGGTCCATGCGAGCCATAGGGACATGGCGCGTGCCCACTTGGCTGCGCGTGATCGCGAGCGTTGGTGCGTACTGGCGCTGCTCGTAGAGCGCTGGGTTGACCATCAGCAGACCGCGCGTGCCGCCGAATAGGAGGGTTCCGTCGCTCAGCTGCGCGTTGCTGCCGATCCACTGATTGCCCACATCCCAACCGGCGCTGCGCGGTACTCGCGTGTAGCTCCAGTCAGCGGGGTCGATGAGGTTGGCTTGGGCCCAGATTCGCCCGAGCCCATCCTCTTCCAACGCCTCTCCCAAGGCACCTTGGGGCAGACCGAGCTTATCGTTGACCGACGAAAAGCGCGCCACCTGCCCGTCCCAGCTGTCGAGTAGATCCAGGCCCTGGGAGGTGGCCAACCACAGGCGGTTCTTCGAGTCGACGAGCAGATCGGCGATGAAGTTGTCCGACAGTGGGTGAGCGGGATCGGACTGGACGGCCACCAAATGCGTTGTGCCCGCTGGCACCACGAACAACCCGCTGTTCGTGCCCACCCACAGGTCGCCGTTGTATGCCTGAATCGTCTCCACAACTTTGTCAAAGGTATTGGATGGCTGACCGTCGAGGGTCACGGGGGTGAGGACATCGTGGCGCACGTCCATTCGTGTCAGACCTGCGTCCGTGCCCACCCACAGCGTGCTCTCGTCTTGCAGGAACAAGGCCCTAACAGCGTTGTCGGTGAGCCCTTGTTCCTCGGTGAATTGGGTGAACTGATCGCTGCTCTGGTTAAAGCGGTAGAGTCCGGTTTGATTGGTGGCCACCCAGATATCGCCATTCGCAAGCTGCTCAAACGCGTGGATGTAGCCGTTCTGAAGGGTGCCTGGGACCCCCGGTGTGGGTTCGAAGGTACGGACCAACCCTGCGCCAGGGCGTACCACCTGAATGCCCTTCGACGGCCCCCCTAGCCATACATCACCGTTATGCATCTCCTTGGCCGAACGAATGTCCGAGTTCGCCAGTGCGCTGGCCCCGAAGGGGTTTTGCTTGAGGGCCTTGAAGGCTCGATTCGCGGGGTTGAACCGGTTCATGCCACCGCCCCAGGTGCCTATCCATACCAGTCCGGCGTCGTCCACGAGAATCGCGCTGACGTCATTCAGGGACAGGCCGCTGGTGTTCGTCGGCTGGTGGGCGATGTGCGTCTTGACCTCGAGCGTGTTGGCATCGATCACGGCGATACCGCCGCCCGCCGTCGCAGCCCAGACCTCGCCCTCGACCAACCTGGTCTCGTCTACCCACGGGTGGTCGAGCTTGTTGGGAGCCTCTTCATCCACCTCTATCCAGCGCACCTCGTTGGCGTCGAAGGTGAGCACGGCGAGGCCCTGGTCGGTGGTCGAGATCCACGCTTCCCCGTCGCGAAGTATGTCGATGTTGAAGGTGTTTTTGTCTGCTAGGGCTGCGATCTGCTCGCCGCGCAGCTCTGGGGTGGAGAGCGATTGCTCGCGCAAATCGATCCGACAGACGCCGTTCGAAGAGCCGATCAGCGCTAGCGTATCGTCGAGGGCGAGGGCGGTGAGCTTGCCTTTGGCCAGCAAGTCGGCGCAGCCCGCCACGCGCCCGAGCGGCTCCATCCGCTGGTCGGCTCGTGAGAAGAGGCTAACGCCTGCGCGTGAGGCGATGAGGATGTGCTGCTCGTTGCCGGTGATGGCCCGAACGTCGTTGCCCACCAGCGAGGAGGGATCCGCAGGATCGTGCTGTAGGCGCTCGAAGGCATCCATTTGCGGGTCGTAGATCGATACGCCGTCGGAGTAGGTGCCGATCCACATCCTTCGCTCGGTGAGGTGGATCGCTTGAACGTAGTTCCCCGAAATGCTGTGGGGATCGTTCTCGTCAAAGACGTAGGGTAGGAACTCATAGCCATCGAAGCGGATGAGGCCCCCTTGGGTGGCGAGCCAAATGAAGCCGGCAGCATCCTGGCGTATCCCCATCACGATATCGGCGCTGATCGCTTCGAGTTCGCCGAAGGACTCGAAGTAGCGGTCGCCCATGTCGAAAAGGCTGCTGGCGGCAGCTGCAGACACGAAGCTGCCCAGCGCCAGCAATGCGGCGACAAAGGCCATTGACCGTATGGATCGCGCCGTCGTTAGGGTGAGCATCGGCACCTATCGCTCCAGGCGCGTACGAAGACCTGAGAATAAGAAAATGTGTGGCCGGCGCCAACGCCCGCGGGACGAGAGTATGCGCTGCGTCATCAGCGTCGCTAGGGCGCTGCGACCCGTGCGAAGCGAGTTGTTCGCCAGGAACCTCCGTCGGTTTGGCGTAGCGAGGATAGCCGATCAGCGGCCCCAAGACGCAGCGTGTGGCCTGGCTGAACTCTTTGCCGCGGCGGCGTTCCATAGTAAATCTGAGGCGGCCGTAACGTGAGCACAGGAGCAGCACAGCATGGAAGGGACTCTCGGCCTGGAACGCGCGGTGCGCCGCGCGACGCGCGCAAGGCGCTATCTCGCCCCGACGCTCCCCTTGGGGCTCGCCCTTTGCTGCACCAGCGCCATGGCCCTCGACCCCTTGCCCGTGGAGGCACCGCTCACCGCCTTGCGTCCTGATTTCGGCGGCGATGGCAGCAACGGGGTGGTCTACGACGGCGATCGCGACCCAGAGTTTCCGAGCGACGATGGTTACGATGCCATCGGCGTCTCGGTCACCAACATCGGCGACTTCAACGGCGATGGCCTCGATGACATCTACATCGGCGACAGCACCAACGTTGGCAACTACGGCGCCCCCGCCGGCCGCGGGTTTCTGATCTTCGGCCGCACCGGCGGGTTCGATCCGCTGGTTCGCTTGCCGGACGACGTCGGCAACGGCGTGCTGCTGCGCACCCGCCAGCGGATCAACTACGCGGGTGAGTCTCAGCGCGTCGGCGACGTCAACGGAGATGGTTTTGCTGACGTGCTGATTGGCGCCAGGAACTTCATCGGCGCCGGGTCCGCCTACCTGCTGTTCGGCCAGTCCAATCCTCGCCCGGTCATCACCCTCGACGACGTCGCCGAGAATCCCGGCACCGGCGCACGCTTCATCGGCGTCAACGACGGCGACAGCACAGGTCAGGATGTGGCTGGCGCCTGCGATCTCAACGGTGATGGCCTCGACGACATGCTCATCGGCGCCAGCGGTGCGGACCCCGACGGCCGCAACGCCGCAGGCGTGGTCTATGTGGTGTATGGGAGCTCGGACTTTCCGCCGGCAGTCAATCTCGCGTCGCTGCTTCCCCAGGCGGGCGGGGATGGCAGCGCGGGTTTCGTGGTGAAGGGTGCGGCACCGGCCAACTTCGCCGGCGACATCGGCGACGAGATCGCCTGTGCTGACATCAACGCGGACGGCCTGCCCGATCTGCTGCTCACGCCCTTCGTCCTGTACGGGCGCAACACGGCCTTCCCGCCGGTGATCGATCTTGCCAACCTGCTCCCCGAGAACGGCGGCAACGGCAGGGCGGGCTTCGTCGTGACGGTCGAGCGCCCGCAGGGGGTGTCGCGCGTGCAAGGCGCGGGCGACATGAATGGCGACGGCCGCAGCGACATGGTTGTCGACCTGGCGCCGATCGGCATCGACGGGATTGGCGCGCGAGAGGCCGTCGTGTTGTACGGCAGCTCAGCGCCACGGCCGGCCCGCGTGCGCCTGGATCGATTGAGGCCAGCGCTCGGTGGTGACGGCACCGACGGGTTCTTCCTGCGCGCCGAGGTTTCCAATCCTCAGGGGTTCGTTAGGGACCGGGTGGCAAGCGCCGGCGACTTCGACGGCGACGGTATCGATGACCTGCTCATCGGTCACCCGGACATCGACGCCAACGGGGTGCAGCGAGATGGCGTTGTCGCGGAAGGTGTCACGTACCTGCTCTACGGTCGCTCTGGCGGCTTTCCTGCCCAAGTGGATCTGACGGATTTGCGCGTGGCGAACGGCGGCGACGGCACTGAAGGCATCGTGTTTCGCGGGGAGTCGCTCACCCTCACAGAGAACCCGGGGCGCATGGGTGAGGCGGTGTCCTCGGCGGGGGATCTGAACGGCGATGGCTACGATGACGTCTTGCTAGGCGCGCCGCACTCGCCGCGCTTCTTGAATCCCGCTGGGGGTGGGGCCTACGTAGTCTTTGGCCGACCGCGTCCCGTGCCGGCGCCTTGATCAGGGGGCAGGAATACATGATAGGTCGCTCGTTCGCGCCTTTGGCAACATGGGGCGTCTCGCTAGCGCTTCTGCTCACTGGCGTGTCTGGCCTGGCCCAGGCGACGCAGGTGCCGACCGATCGCGCCGAGCTCGAGGCCTGGCGGGTTGGGGAGTTTCAGACCGACGATCCTAACGCGAGCCTCATGCTGCTCGCTCGCTTGATGCAGGACGTCGACCCCTTTCTCCGCGACGAAATCGGGTTCACCGGGCTGTCCGCCATTCTCAGGCGTGGGGATGGGGATCGAGCCACCGCGCGCCAGCTGATCGATCTATTCACCGCGCGCTTGCAGGAGCCTGATCCGGCAGGCGTTCGACGGTCCTTCGCAATCCTAGGGCTGTCGGAGCTGGCACGCGTCGATCGTCTACACCAGTTCCTGAGCGACGAGGAGTTCTCGGGACTTGTGTCCACTGCCTCCCAGAGCCTGCGGGAAGTGCGCGATTATCGCGGCTACGATCCGGACGTTGGATGGCGCCACGCGATCGCCCACAGCAGTGACTTCGCGCTGCAGCTCGTGCTCAACGACAGGACCGATGCCGATCAACATGCGGTGCTGCGGGCTGCCGTCGCGGCCCAAGTCGCCCCCGCCGCCCCATATGTGCACGGCGAGTCCCAGCGACTCGCTCGGCCCATTCTCTACATGGCACTGCATGAACGTGCGTCCGCGTCGACCTGGCAGCGTTGGTTCGAGGAATTGGCACAGGCGAACGCCGATGTATTTGACGGGGCCACGACAACCCTCGAACGCTTGGCCGCGAGGCACAACCTGCGACGGTTCCTGCTGGAGGTATACGGGACGGCGCAGAGCAGTGATCGAGAGGCACTCCAGCCGCTGGCCGATGAAGCGCTCGCCTTGCTGCGTCGCCTCGGGGGCTGATCGATTTGGTGCGCCAGGGTGCGCGGCCGAGCTCCCACGAACCACCCCGCGCACGAGCGATCTCGTACCGCTTACATGATGTCGAAGTGACCGTCCAGCACCCGATCCAAACGCCCCGTACGCCACCCGCGCGCATCGCGCACTAGTGGTGAGGGTTGCTCTCGATAGCGCCGAACGATATCCATAGGTTTAGCGCTCGCGTCGCTCAGCAGCTGCCGTGCGCTCTCGAGCCAGGCCGCGCGCGAGGGCGCGGGCGCCACCGGTTGGGGCGTGACCGTCACTCTCACCACGAGCCTCGTGCGACGTTCCTGCAGGGGAATCTCCCACACGTGCAGGCCCGATTCGCCGCGCAGCAAGCTGTACGCGCCGAAGCCGCTGACGGCGGCGTGCTGTTCGCGCGCGCTACCAGTCTCGGCGCGTGGCTCTAGCACCTCGTACTTCATGCGCCGGTGCGATGCCCACTGCTCGTACATGCGACACACGGCCGCGTAGCAATGCTCGGGATCCGTTGCTAGCGCCTGCCCAGCCTCGCCGGCGGAGACGGCGATGAAGGCGTGGATCGGACGCTCGCCGTTGAGGTCTTCCAGCGCCGCGCCCAGCAGGTGCAGCTTTTGCGCGATATCAGCGTGCAGACGAGCGCTCGCCGCGCCGTTGGTCCTTCGCTGGAGCAGGGAGTGCAGGGCGCGCCAGCCCGACTCGAGACGATCCATCAGTTCCATACGACTGAGGGACTGATGGCGCTCCGGCGACTCCCAGAAGGCGGGTTCGTTGATCCTCGCCAGCAGTGCACTCTTCTGACTCTCCCAGCGCTCGCCTTCCAGCGTCTGGGCCAGGGTGGCGATCTGTGCGCTTAGGTAAGCGCGCTCGGCGGCATTTCCTGTCCCATCGAGCATGACTTGGCCGAGGGACAGATCCGCCGATGCCGATCCGGCCGACTCGAGGCTGGCGGCGGCGGGGGGTGACTTCGCGATGTCGGGCAGGTCAGGGTCGACGAACTCGACGCGGATGCCGTGCTGGTCGCCGCGCACGAAGAGGAACTGATCGCCCTCGGGGAACTGCTGGCGCACGATGGTCATCGACAGGGGTGCCAGCACGTAGTGATCGATGGCACGGCGCAAGGGGCGCGCGCCCAGGTCAGGGCTGAAGCCCTTCGCCAGGAGGAAGTCGACGGCTGAGTCTTCCCACTCCACGGCCCACTCGCGGTTGCGCAAGCCTCGCCGCTGCAACACATCGTGCAGTTCCCTCTGCAGGATGCGGCGCATTTGCGGGCGCGTGAAGGGCTGGAACACGACCACGCGATCGAGGCGGTTGACGAACTCCTTGCGGAAGGTGTTACCGATCGCCGTGCGCACGTCGCGGGGATCGAAGCCGCCCGCGTCCTCGCCCGTGAAGCCGATGCCCGCGTTGGAGCTGATCGTCGCGCCGACGTTGGAGGTGAGGATGATGATGCAGTGCCGGAAGTCGGCCACGTTGCCCACCGCGTCGGTCAGGCGGCCATCGTCGAAGACCTGCAGGAACAGGTCCCACACGGTGCGGTCCGCCTTCTCGAACTCATCGAGCAGGATGACGGAGAAGGGCTGGCGTCGCACCTGGTCGACGAGCGACTGCTGCTGCCCCGTCTCGTAGCGCGCGCCCAGGAGCTTGGCCGGGGCCTCGCCCCCGCGGTACTCGCTCATGTCGAGGCGGATCATGCGATCGACGTTGCCGAACAGGAGCTCAGCCAGGGTCTTGGCGATCTCCGTCTTGCCGGTGCCCGTGGGGCCAGCGAACAGGAACACGCCCGCGGGCCGACCGGCGTCGGTCAGTCCCGCCTTGATCATGGCGATGCGTTCCACAAGGCAGTCGATGGCTTCCTGCTGGCCGATGATGCGCTCGGCGAAGCCGTGGGCGATGGCGTCGATGTCCAGGCGCTGCTGCTCGTCGAGAAGGGCTTCGGGTAGGCCGCTCACCTCGCCCAGGGTGGCGAGTAGATCTTGTCGACCCAGGGGTTTGGCTGCGGTGTTGTCCGTGGCGCGTCGGCGGTCACGCTCCACGGCCATCTTCACCAGCTCCATCGCGGCTCCCGGCAGCTTCAGGTGCGAGATGTAGCTGCGCGCGAGGGCGATGGCCTCGCCGGTAAGCTGGGCCACGGCGCCGTCGCCGCTGTCGCGCATCGACGGTAGGGAGTTGAGGTAGGCGCTTACCAGGGCCGTGGTCTCACGATCCGTGGCGGGGTCCACCATGAGGGCCTCGAGGGCCGTCGGCAGCGCTGGCCTCTGCTTTAGCAGCTGCTGCCAAGCGCGCGTGCCCGTCTCGCCGACGAGGAACACCGTGCCCTGCTCCAGGGCGGGCAGCAGCGCGTCGAGCACGCCTTGGGGGTGGTTGCGGTAGGTGCCGGCGGAGCTCAGTTCGTGCATGCGGTCGACGAACAAAGCCACCCGCGCACGCACGGTGGCCTTCTCGACGACCCGCTGCACCACGCCTTCGATCTGACCGATGTAGGACTTGTCCGCTACCAGGCGGTTGGCGGTGAATTCCACCACCGTCCAGCCATCGGCGATGAGCGCGCTGGCCAACAGCTCGCGCACGGCACTCTTGCCGACGGCCGTGTCGCCGACCAACACCACCGAGGCGGGTGGATCGCGTTGAAGTCGAGCGCTCACCATCTCCAGATACTTCGCCGAGCGGGGATCGGCGATGGGTGGCGCCTCGGCGGGTAGCGTCGGTCCCGGGCGTCGCACGCGGCCGATTGTGGTCAGGAAGTCCACGTCGACCGTGCTGGCGAGGGCCTCGTCCACCTCGACGGCAAGGGTGCTGACGGCTGGGTTCGACAGTTGCTTGAGCAGTTCGCGCAGCTTCTCCAGGCGCTTGCGGGGGATACGCGGGAGTTCGCTGCCGAAGGTGCACGGGACGCCCGCGGCGTCGAGCTCGCGCAACATGCCGTTCAGCAGCGCGTGCATGCGCACGTTGTCGGTCCACCAGGATCGCACGCGGGCGAAGACGAGGCCGATGGCGCGCTCGGGTGCGTGGGCTTGGACGTAGCGGCTGCCGAAGTACATGGGCCAGGCCCCCATCCCTTGGAGCACGTCGGGCATGTCGTCAAGGGCCTTCGCGCCCTCGGCGTGGGTGCGCAGCACCTCAAGGGCTGCGCATGCCACCAGCCAGTTGGCGCCGCCGGCGTACTCGACCAGCGTCTCTACGGACACTGCGCCATCGCGTAGCAGGGCGACCGCCTTACGGAAATCTTCGTCCTCGAGTAGGTCGTTCGGTCTCGCTAGCTCGTCCGCGCGAGGTTCGAGGTCCTCGGCCAGCTTGTGCAGGGCTGCGGCGTTGAACGACGGGGTCTCGGGCTTAGTCGTGTGCTCGCCGTCGGGCGTAGACGGCTGTTCGTCGGGTTGCGTAGACGCCGGCTCGTCCGCCTTCGCGGCGAGGAGCCGGGAGACGAGCAAGGTCATGGCGGCACCGAGCAGGGCACCGAACAAAAGGGGGAGCGCGATTTCCATGGCGCGCACCTTAGAAGATCTGCCTGCGAGCTGCCAGGTTGGCGGCGGGATTTCGGCGCGCGCGGGTGGGGTTGGCGCCGCGTCGGGACGACGATCCAGTGGAAATCAGGTATCTTGCGCCGAGCTTCCAACGAGTGGAGTAGGGCCAACTCGAGAGAACGGTCGCCACGACGTTCGACCCGAACAGTCGCCAGCGCACGCTAAGGCCGCTGCTGCGGGGCAACGGCGCGATTGCGCCCTCGCTGAGTGCCACTCAATACGTCGACGCAACCTCGAACGACAGGTTTGAGGCCGAGTGCCCCCGCCTATGTACATCGCTCGGCGGCACCGTGCATCTCGATCCGCCCGATCTGGCGGCAAACCGCGACATGCTTCCCGCACCCGCCGCCACGCTGCCCCTCAACCACATGACCTTGCGCACAGGCCTACTTGACGGTCCCGAGATGAGAACGTTGACTTCTGCACCTTCGATAAGGAATTTGCATAGCCGGTTAGTCAAAAATCCACAGTCACTATTGATATCATTGAGTTGCCACACGGGAGTGGTCTGCGCTTGTGCTAGTCTCGCGAGGCTGGAGAGAGGGACCAAGGAGCATGCGATTTCGCAATACAATACTTCGAACGGCCCAAAGCCATCTTAATCCCCTACTTTAGACCGCAAGAAAGTGACGATGGTGAGTCATTCTAGATCCGCGCTATTCGTTCTCTTATGCATGGCCTGCCGCACAGCAGTAGCGCGAGTGTATGCAGTCTGTTGGGTCGGGCAGGCCATCGAAGGGCGTAATGAAAGGAGCGAAAGTTTCTCTTCGCTACTAGTGAGTGATGTCATTGCAGACCCCGGTTGCGGTAAAGACAGCGCTTGCGTGATTGAAATACATGAGCAATGGCGCGCATTCCTCGACAAGACCTATGACTTCCAACTCAAGAGTGAACTTCCCGGCAGGAAGCTCACTACACGTTGCGGTAGACTAGATAAGCACGACGCGGCACTCGAACTGATTCGAGCAGAGATCTCCAACGGCGCCATTCCCACGGGTTACTCCGGCGGCTAAGAAACAGCTCTTCGCAAAAGCTACGCCGTCGGCGACTGCAGCCCCGGCCTGAGAGCGCACGTTCCCGGCGTGCGCCACGGGGTTTACAACCTAGCTCCCTCAGGGCGTGCATCTGCACTACCTCCGCATGGCCTCGATCCGATACGGCTCGAATGCCCCCGACAAAATGATCAGATAAAAGAAGAGAGGGCCGGCTGCTCTGTGAGCCCCTTGAGCAAGAAGGTGAACCCGTCCCCTCAGTTTCGTTATCGAACTGGTGCGAGCACTACACGAAATCCGATGTCGATGGAAGCGGAGATGGTCATCGCACTACGACGAGCCGCTGAGCGCGCGTCTTTGCTCGACAGGGACCAGCTGCCACCACGTATCACGCGCTCAGAACCGCCTGGAAGACTCTGGGGGTCGATCAACGCCCCGGGGGGGTAGGAGGCTGCATAGGCGTCCAATACCCATTCAGCCACATTGCCGTGAACATCATAAAGGCCCCAAGGATTGGGTAACTTAAGGCCCACTTCCCTCGTTTGACTACTGCTGTTGTCTGAGAACCAAGCATAGTCCCCCAAGTCTGAAGGAGAGTTATCGAAACTGTAAGCCGTCACCGTGCCCGCCCGGGTTGCGTATTCCCATTCCGCTTCGGTGGGCAAGCGATACTCCCAATCGGTCGGGATGTTTCCGGCTGCTCGCTCGTCTGAAGTGAGTGCTAAGCAGTAGAAGATCGCGTCATTCCAACTTACCTGCTCAACTGGCTGATCCAGACTGTCGGTGAAGAAGCTGGGGTTGAGTCCTATCAGATTCAGGTACTCTCGTTGGGTCACCTCATGAATACCGATCCAGAACCCACTGAGAATCGAAACAGTTACCTGCCGTCCACCAGCGCCAGCAGTATCGTCTTCGTCCGAATCCCGACCCTCTTCAGCCTGCGGGCTGCCCAAGTTGAACGACCCAGGGCTGATCCATGCCATGTTTGCTGGCAAGGGTATGTCTGTCGAGTCCAAGAGGGACGCCAGTTCCACAGTGTTACCGTCTTCAATGCTCAATTCGGTGCCATTGACGCTCAACGTCTGGTCATCGGGACCAGCCGGTCCCTGGGGTCCGGTGTCGCCGATGGGTCCTTGCGGCCCGGTGTCACCTGGGGGCCCTTGAGGTCCGGTTGCGCCGGCGGGTCCTTGCGGTCCGGTTGCGCCGGCGGGTCCTTGCGGTCCGGTGTCACCGGGGAGACCCTGAGGCCCAGGTGCGCCAACAGGTCCCTGCTCGCCCTGAGGGCCAGGTTCGCCCTGAGGGCCAGGTTCGCCCTGAGGACCGGGGTCGCCTTGTGGCCCAACCATGCCGATCGTCAAATTGAAATCATCAGTGCCGCTGCCGTCAGAGATGCGAAGAACGTAGTCAGTGCCACTGACCGCAGGCAGCTCACACACCACAACTAAATTCGGGGTTACGGGATCAGCCACGCAGCCCTCGAGGATGATATTGGGATTGTCGAGAAGTCTGATGTTGGGGACGTTGCCGTTTGCCCGCAGCAAGCCTGTACCAACGATGACAATTTGATTGGCGTCAGAGTCGACGGTTACGTTCCCGATTTTGGGTGGGTTGTTGTTGGCCCATGCACTCGAGACCGCCAAGGCACTGGAGGCGAAGAGGCTCAAGGTAGTTGCCCTGGGTGGTTTCATCTTGTCGCTCCCCTTTAACGCTGACTTGATTTTGCGTATGTCCCCTCTTCATACGAAAAGCGAGTGCAGATCCCCTCATGGATGCAGAGTCCGCGATCGAGATGGTGAGGCAGAGCGTGGCCCGGGTACGACTTCACCGCCCCCTCAGGCGATCCAGGGATGCGCCGCCGTATCAGCCCGCGATGCATCGCTCCTTGAGCCACTCGGGGGTGACGATGGGGCGACAGCGAGGGTGTCCATGCACAAGATCGGATACGTCTTGCTTGTTCGAAATTGCGGGACAGATCTCCCGAGTCTCTCTGATCTTACAGAACGCTGCCGCCACGCCTGCGGTGAGCCGGAGGGTGCAGCTCGAAGCGCACGTCGGCCTGGCCCTGCTCGAACGACGTCACAAGCAAGTGGTGCTGACCTCGGGGGCAAGTCGCTGCTCGGGTGAGCAAGCGCGCCTTCGATCGGCTCGCAAGCGCTATCGGTGGTTATGGTCGCAAGAAAGTAGGACATTCGGCTCTGGGCGTGCGCCGAACATCGGGTCAACCCGAACCTTGACTGCAACCGGGTCGCGTTGTGCCCGCAGCTCATCTCACTCACCTCCAGTAGGGACTGATGGCGAGCGGTGCTAACTTCACCCTAAGGCTATGGAGTTGGCAAGCGTCCAAACAGCACGTAGACCTGACCCACGTCCTCCCGGCCGAAGCGGTTTGCCTCTGTCGCCGCGAACGCGAAGTCCTCGATACCATCCCCGTTGATATCGCCAACGCCGCCCACGCCAACGGTCTCGTCGTCCTCGGCGATACCGCTCGCCGAGAAGCCCTCGCTGCCGTCCCCACCTTGCACCGGGAGCAGACGGAAGAGCGGTATGTCAGGCCCGGTGCGTTCCGTTCGGCCGTAGAGGACGTAGACCCGTCCGGCATCGACGTTGTCGCGCACATCCACCCGAGGGATGCCCACGATCACGTCTTGGAGTCCATCACCGTTGACATCTGCCGCGCCAATCCCGCTACCCGCCAGCTCGTTGTAGCCATTGCCGGCGAGCCGGTAGCCCTCTGAGCCGTCACCCCCGCGCTCGCCGGTCAGGAAGGTGATGCTGAACGCTGGCTCGAAGGGCTCGACCTTACCGAACAACACGTAGGCCGACCCGCGGCGGAGGTTGCCGACGTAGGCGAAGGGTTCGCCGACGATGAGGTCGTCAAGCGAATCACCGTTGATATCGCCGCCCTTCACCACCGTGACGCCGTCGATCAGGTTGCCTTCGCGGACGGTGAAGCCGTTGGCACCGTTCAGTGATCTCAGGGGCAGACGCGCTGGCAGATTGCGTCGACCGAACACGACGGCCGTGGGACCGGGGCTCAGGAAACCGGTGATGTCGATGATGAGATCTTGCAGGCCATCGCCATTGATATCCCCGGCAGGGCCGACGCGACTGCCAGCCCGATCAAGATCGTTGGTGCCCTCGATCACCAAGCCCTCGCTGCCATCGCCACCGTTGTCCGCCCGCAAAGTCCCCAGCTCGAAGCGGATCGGGAAGCCCTCGGCGCGACCGTACACCACGTAAGCCACGCCACGTGAGGAGCCTTCGACACTCTCGTCCGACGCTCCCACGACGAAATCATCGATGCCATCCCCGTTCATATCGCCGACGCCGGAGACGGCCGTCCCCGTACTGGCAAGATCCTCCACCCCCACGAGCTCGAAGCCTGTCGACCCATCACCGCCTCCCTCGGCGCTGAGCGATGCGAGATCGATCTCGGCCGGGAAGCCGTCCGAGCGGCCGTAGAGCACGTAGGCGACCCCTGGGGCAATGTCACCGTCTTCTCCCCGGCGATTGCCGATGATCACATCGTCGATTCCGTCCGCGTTCACATCACCGGCGGATGCGATCACGCTCCGCTGATTGCCGCCCTCCGACGGGTCGATGATGACGAAACCGCGAGACCCATCACCGCCGGCCGCCGGCCGGAGCGCATCGACAGACAAGAAGGGAGGGAACCCGGAGGAGTCGCCGAAGAGCACGAACTTGTCTCGTCCGGACGGCAAGATGAGATCGTCGATGCCATCCCCATTGAAATCGCTATGCGCGGGGACGGCGGATAGGAATCCATCCGTATCGAGGCTCGACCCCGACACGACGAAGCCAGCACTCCCGTCACCACCGGTGAACGGCAGGAGGCTCGCGAGTTCGATGACAGGCGGAAATGCGGCGTTCGCGTCTGCGTCAGCCCGCGGGCCCGGGGCCGCGGCGGTCCCCGAAAGCGAGAGCCCTGCCAGCATGGAGACCACGGCTGAGGTACCCAGGGCCCTCCTCACTGCCGCTGCGATACAGAGTTTTCTTGTGGTGTCGGTCGACATGGCTCCCTCCCTGGCGCCGGATGCTCGATTTCGGTGTTGTCGTTTAGCCTTCGCGCAGTGCGACACGGTGACGGCCTGCCAGTCTAACTGACGACCGAATGGCAATGAACAGAGTCAATCCCCTGGCGAACCCAGGCGGCGACGGTTTCGGGCATCCGTCTCCCCGTCAGCGGGGACCTTGGCGAAGGCAAAGCGTGCGCATCTAGATCACTTAGTCGCGGCCACGCGTAGGAGTAGGTAGGAGAGGTGGAACAGCCTGCGCTTAGCACTTCTCGCTCATGGAGGAATCGATCAGTGACCAACCGCAAATGGACAGTCTGTGGCGGCCTCTGCCTGCTCACCCTCAAGCTCGCCGTGGCGCAACCCCCTGCTGACGACGACCCCGTTGCCCAGGACTTGGCGTTCGGGCAAGCCCTGACGGATCTCCTAGCGCAGAGCACCGGGCCTACCAGCCTGGAGGTGACCGATGCCCGGCCCCAAGTCATCACCGGGACCTTTCCCGCTGAGGGTAGCGACGCCCTCGAGCGAAGCCTCGGCTTTCTCGAACAGCACGCCACCGCGTTACGCCTCGCGGCCCCAAGGCAAAATCTGTTTCCCCGTCGTCACAGCGGCCCCCACCTGGAATTCGGGCAACTCATCGACCAAACTCCTGTGTTCGGCGCCTCGATTGCCCTGCACGGTGATTCAGCAGGGAACGTCACCGCCGTGCGCGGCCGCTGGGTGACCGAGCCAGTCGCCCTAGACCCGCCAGCGCTCCTACCGCAACAGACGCTCACTGCTCTGCCCGCAGGGGTCAGCGCCATCGCCCTGCCTCGCCTGCGCTACTTCGATCCGTCGATCCTGAACCCCGCGTTCGAAAGCACCGCCCAGTGGGTCTATCGCGTGCCGACCCGCGGCGAGGACGGGAGTGACTACCCGGGTCCCTGGATCCTACTGATAGATGGCCACACGGGTGATGTGGTGCGCGCGTACCCGGAGCGGCGTGATGCGAAGGCCTTTGAGGTGTTGAGTGCCCAGCACTCCACGGCCACGGATTGCTGGGCCGCCCTATCGCGCAGCGACGGTCTGCCGCGTTCGTGGTTCGACGCCTCTGGCGCCACCGCTGGCTACCCCGGCGTGCTGCCCGACCCCGTGTTCGATAACAACTTCGACCCGCTGGACTTCAACTTTGGCGACTACTTGCTGGACGGGCAGGCAGTGTTCGACGGCGTGAACACCACCTGGGACTGGTTCGACACGACCTTCGGGGTGGAGGGGTGGACCGGCGATGCGCCTGAGGGCCTGGTCTACTACGGCAACTTGCTCTTGGCGTTCGGCCCCGTCGCCGCCTACGACCCTCGCTGCGATCACATGCTGTTCGCGGCCCTGACTACCGACACTGACGTGATCGTCCACGAGTACACGCATGCACTCAATATTCGCTACGCAGACTTCGTCTACGAGAACGAGTCCGGTGCTCTCGACGAGAGCTACTCAGACCTCATGGCGGCCTTCCAAGCCAATGACTGGGTGATCAACAACTTCGACGTTGTCGTGCGCGATCTCGCGAACCCGAGCGCCTCGGGCAATCCGGACCACATCAGTGGACGCCAGCCCAACACGACTACCCCTAACTCGAACAACAACCGAGGCGGCGTTCACTTCAACTCCACGATTCCGTCGAAGGCCGCCCACCTAATGGTATTCGGTGGAACGCACCGCGGCGTTAGCGTGACGGCCATCGATGAACCGCGCACGGAGCAGCTGCTGTTCGAAGTGCTGCGCTTGTGGCTGAGTCCGACGTCCACCTTCGAGGACCTGCGTGACGCCGTCGTCGCCCAGGCCAGCGCGTGGCAGCGCAGTGGCACCCACGGGTTCACGAGCAGCCACGTATGCGCCGTGATCAAGGCCTATCACGCCGTTGGTCTAGGGCCCAACGACAGCAACTGCGATGGCCTCGACGATGACCAGAGCACCGACACGGACTTCGACGGCATTCCTACGGTACGTGATAACTGCCCCACCGTGCGAAATCCGAGTCAAGGCGACGTCGACGGCGATCAGCTCGGCGATGCCTGCGACCCAGATCGCGACGACGACGGCTCGGGCAATGCCGTCGACAACTGTCCCAATCGGGCCAATCCGGGGCAAGAAGACAGCGACGGCAACGGGGTTGGCGACCGGTGCCAAGACCTTGACGGGGACCGATACATCGACATCGAGGACAACTGCCCAACCCGCTACAACCCCCGCCAAACTGACAGCGACTGGGACGGTATCGGCGATGTCTGCGACGACGATGTTGACGGCGACGGCGCCCCCAACACCAGCGATAACTGCCGCCTGATCGCCAACACGGCGCAGCTGGACGATGACGGCGACGGCGCTGGCGACGTCTGCGACAATTGCCCGGGCATTCCCAACCCCACGCAGCTCGACACGGACCGCGACGGCGACGGCAACGAGTGCGACCTGGATGACGACAACGACATGCATCCGGACGGCGCCGACAACTGCCCCCGGACCTACAACCCGGACCAGCTGGACACGGACAGCAATGGCCTCGGTTTTGCCTGCGACTTCGCCGAGCAGTACCGCGTGCGCGGCTACACGGACATGGACATCCTGACCTTGCACCTGCGCCTGGATGATCTTGACCGGATGGCCCACGTGCCAATTCCCTCATGCATCGAGTGCCCGCCGTGGCTCTCGGAGGACTTCATGATGGAGCTGACCGTCACCCTAGAGGTGCCTGGGCAAGTGCGGATAGTGGATGACCTAGGGCGCGTGCTCGCAAAGTCGGGGGAGGGACTGACCCACGTGCTGAGCTTCAAGCCAGACCCGTCGAGTCACTATGGGTCAATCCCCGAGGAGGCGCTGCGCGTGAGCGAGTACTACATGGAGATCCTGCCCGACGACAGCATCGGCGTTGGCGACTCGTTCGAAGCGGAGGTCGAGTACCGCCGCATACCGTAGGGTTCTTGAAGCAGCTAGCGGCGTTTCCAGCAGACGAGCGGAGAAATTCACGCGATCGGGCGGTATTCGTGGCCCCGCCGACACGCGAGGGGAGGTTCGCTACGGACCCGCAGTGCGCCCTGGTGCGTCGAGGTCGACCTCGACAACGGCTTCATTGCGGCGTAGGGGCCCAATCGTAAACGGGCCGTTGTACACCGCCTGCACTGGCGCTCCCACCGTGGCGATACGCTCGTGGGCGAGCGCAGCCTCGAGGCGCTGCGCGTGTTCGAGGAAGCGCTTCTCGCCGGTACTGCCGGAGTAGCGATAGGCGGCCACCGTGCGCGACGGGACCGTGTGCAGACTCACCAGCGGATGGCGCGGCACGGGCAGCTGCTCGAGCGTCGCCCCCGGCGGCATCACGAACTCCATGGTCCACGCGTTTGCGCGCTCGGCGCGCTTGGGGTCGGAGAAGACCGGGACGGTCATCGCAATCTTCTCGCCCTCACTTCGGTCGCCCGCGCTCTGGCTCACCGGCGTGGTCATGGCGATCTCTTGGCGCCGCGTATTGTTGCCGGAGATAAAGCGGAACAAGCGACCGAAGGCTTGACGGCGAGCGGCGTTGAAGTTGCCTTCGACGGTGGTTTCGGCCACGACGTAGGCGTCGTAGCGGCGAATCTCGATAGTGCCAAGAGTGTCGATCACCTCGTAGGCGGGTTCTTCCGTAGCCAAGGCGAGGCCTCCAACCAGCGGGGTTTGGGCGAGGAGGAAGAGCGCAGGTAAGCGCGAACGGAGAGACTGGGAGCGCATCAGCCTGGCCCTTTGAGCTTTACGGTGGCACGGGAGGGTTCGCCCTGGGCTGCGTGCCGGTTGCGTCCGTGCGTCTTGCTTTGGGAAGTGACTGGCCGCGGAGTGCTGCCATGTCAGGTGACGATCGGTCCGCGGGTCGGGGCGTCGCCAGGGAAGCGGCCTAGGGAGCCCTCGTTGCGCTCGGCTCGGTGAGGGTGACGAATAGCGTAAGGAGGCCCTACCTTACCGAACACAGCACCGGTGCCCGCAGTGCTCTACGCAATCGCCATCGATCGTGCGGATGCTGTACCTGGATTTCGAAGGAGCTTGCGGGCAGGACGCGTACCGCTACCGACATTCACCCACCGAAGTCATCTAGCATGATGTCCTCCCGATCCACTCCCAGATCGAGCAGCATGTTGATCACCGACTTATTCATGATCGGCGGCCCACACATGTAGAACTCGCAATCCTCAGGCGCCGGGTGGTCCTTCAGGTACTCCTCGAACAGCACGTTGTGGATGAACCCCGTGTAGCCCTCCCACTCATCCTCGGGCAGCGCATCTGACAGGGCGACGTGCCAGTCGAAGTTCGAGTTGCCTTCCGCCAACCCATCGAAGTCTTCGACGAAGAACATCTCACGCTTGGAGCGCGCGCCGTACCAAAAGCTGATCTTGCGATCGCTGTGCAAGCGCTTGAGCTGATCGAAGATATGACTGCGCATCGGCGCCATCCCCGCGCCGCCGCCGACGAATACCATCTCCTTGTCCGTATCGCGCGCGAAGAACTCGCCGAACGGCCCAGAGATCGTCACCTTGTCGCCGGGCTTCAGGTTGAAGATGAACGACGACATCTTCCCCGGCGCAATCCCCTCGCTGCCGGGCGGCGGTGTCGCGATGCGCACGTTGAGCATGATCATGCCCCGCTCTTCGGGGTAGTTGGCCATGGAGTAGGCGCGCTCGATGGGCTCGTTCACCACGGACTCGTACTGCCAGAGGCTGAAGCGGTCCCAGTCCTCGCGATACTCCTCGCCCACGGCGAAGTCCTCGTAGCGCACGTGGTGGGGCGGGGCGGCGATCTGGATGTAGCCGCCGGCGCGGAAGTTCACGTCCTCACCTTCGGGCAGCTTGAGGACGAGGGCCTTGATGAAGGTGGCGACGTTCTCGTTCGACACCACCTCGCACTCCCACTTCTGCACCCCGAAGACCTCTTCGGGCACCTCGATCTGCATGTCCTGCTTCACCGCCACCTGGCAGGAGAGGCGATCGCCGCACGAGGCTTCGCGCTTGGTGATGTGGCTCTCTTCCGTGGGGAGGATGGAGCCGCCGCCGCTGTGGATCTTCACCCGGCACTGGGCGCAGGTGCCGCCGCCGCCGCAGGCCGAGGGCACGAACAGCTTGGCGCCGGCGAGGGTCTGCAGCAGCTTGCCGCCGGCGGGAACGGAGATGGTCTTCTCGCCGTTGATGGTGATGTTGACATCGCCGGTGGAGACCAGGCGCGAGCGGGCGAGGAGGATCATCGCGACCAGGGCGCTCACGATCACCGTGAACAGCACCATGCCGAGGGTAAAGGTTTCCATAGGTTGAGAGGCCTTAGAGTTTCACGCCGCTGAAGGACATGAAGGCGAGGGCCATGAGGCCCGCGCTGATAAAGGTGATGCCGAGGCCCTGCAGGCCGTCGGGCACATCCGAGTATTTTAGCTTCTCGCGTACGCCCGCCATCGCGGTGATCGCCAAGGCCCAGCCGAAACCGGATGCGAGGCCGTAGGTCAGCGATTCGGCGAAGTTGTAGTCGCGCTCCACCATGAACAGGGAGCCGCCGAGGATTGCGCAGTTGACGGTGATCAGCGGCAGGAACACGCCGAGGGCGTTGTAGAGCGGTGGGAAGTACTTATCTAGCACCATCTCCAGGATCTGCACCAGTGCTGCGATGACGCCGATGTAGGAGATAAGTCCCAGGAATGTGAGGTCGACCTCGGAGAAGCCTGCCCACGCCAGGGCGCCCGGGGCGAGCAGGTGGTTCAGGATCAGGTTGTTGGCGGGCACGGTGATCGCCTGCACGATCATCACCGAGATGCCAAGGCCGATGGCGGTGGAGATCTTCTTTGAGACGGCGATAAAGGTGCACATGCCGAGGAAGAAGGAGAGGGCCATGTTCTCGACGAAGATGGCCTTCACCGCCAGGGAGAGGAGCGCTTCCATCAGTGGGCCTCGACGGACTGGATCTCGTACTCGCGCTCTTCCACCTGCGCCGGCTTCCACGCGCGCACGGCCCAGATCAGCAGGCCAATCACGAAGAAAGCCGAGGGCGGCAGGAGCAGCAGCCCGTTCGGCACGTACCAACCGCCGTTGTGCACCGTCTCGAACACGGTGGTGCCGAACAGGGTGCCGGAGCCGAACAGCTCGCGGATAAAGCCGACCAGCATTAGGATCAGGCCGTAGCCGAGGCCGTTGCCGATGCCGTCGAGGAAGGAGGCGATCGGCGGGTTCTTCATGGCGAAGGCTTCGGCCCGCCCCATGACGATGCAGTTGGTGATGATGAGCCCAACGAACACGGACAGGGTCTTCGACACCTCGAAGGCGTAGGCCTTCAGGATCTGATCGACCAGGATCACTAGCGAGGCGATGATCACCATCTGCACGATGATGCGGATCGAACTGGGGATGTGATTGCGCAGCATCGAGATGAACATGGAGGAGAAAGCGGTCACCAGGGTCACGGCGATCGACATCACCAGCGCCACCTTCAATGACGAGGTGACGGCGAGGGCCGAGCATATGCCGAGCACCTGCAGGGTGATGGGGTTGTTGTCGACCATCGGGTCGACCAGCAGTTCGCGTTGGGTCTGCGCCATCAGATGTCCTCCGTCTGCAGCTGGGCGAGGAAGGGCGCGTAGCCCTGGTCGCCCATCCAGAAGCGCACTAGGTTGTCGACGCCGCGCGAGGTGAGCGTGGCGCCGGACAGGGCGTCGATGTGGTAGTCCGCGCCCGCGGCCGGTTGGTTCTTGGCCACGGTGATTCGCAGCTCGCCGCCGTCGTCGCGCAGGCGCTTGCCCCGCCAGAGCGACTTCCAGCGCGGGTTGTCCACCTCGGCACCGAGGCCTGGGGTTTCACCGTGTTCATAGAACTGTAAGCCGTACACGTCGTTGCCGTTCTCTTCGAGGGCGATGAAGCCATACAGGGTGGACCACAGGCCATAGCCGTGGATGGGCAGGATCACCTTGTCGAGCCTGCCCTCATCGTCGCGCAAGAGGTAGACCGTGACGTAGCGACCTTGGCGACCGATGGACGCCGGGTCCTCGCCGTCGAGGGCGATGGAGGTGGCGGGATCGTCGGCGGCGGCGCGATCATCGAAGGTGGCCGGGTCGAAGACGTCGGTGAAGCGGCCTGTCTCTAATTCCAGCACCTGTGGTTCGAAGGCCGAGAAGGCTTCGCCGATGTCGATGCCCGGCTGGTAGCGCCCGGCCACCTGCAGGATGTTCACGTGCTTGTCGCGCAGGCGGTTCTGCTCCTGCATCGGCCGCAGGGAGACCGCCACGGCGGATACGACCATCGAGGCGGCCAGACACAGGGAGACGGCCACGAAGATCGTCTTCGGGATGGAGTCGGCGGGCAGGTTCAGAAACCGGCGAAGCGGCCCGGGCTGCCGCTGTGGCGGCGTAGGATCGTCAGGCATGTCGTTTGGCCCTTCGGGCGATGTTCGCCTGCACCACAAAGTGATCGATCAGTGGTGCGAAGACGTTACCGAACAATATCGCTAGCATCATGCCTTCCGGGAAGGCCGGATTGATGACGCGGATCATCACCACCATGAAGCCGATCAGGGCGCCGTAGACATAGCGCCCGAGGTTGGTGTGCGATGCAGACACGGGCTCGGTCACCATGAAGGCGAGGCCGAAGGCGTAGCCACCCACCACCAGGTGCCAGTGCCAGGGCATGGCGAACATGGGGTTGGTGTCCGAGCCGATCAGGTTGAGCAGGGTCGAGAAGCCGATCATGCCGGCCAGGCAGCCGACGATCAGGCGCCAGTTGGCGATCTTGGTGAACAGCAGGAATGCCAGGCCGATGAAGCAGGCGAGGGCCGAGGTCTCGCCGATGCAGCCTTGGATCGTGCCGAAGAACGCGTCCAGCCAGGTGATGCCCTGGTCGGCGAGGGCGTCGACGCCGTCCGAGGCGGACACGGCCAGGGCGGTGGCGCCGGAGAAGCCGTCGACGGGGGTCCAGATCGAATCGCCCGAGAGCTGGGCGGGATAGGCGAAGTACAGAAACGCGCGACCGGTGAGGGCGGGGTTCAAGAAGTTCTTGCCCGTGCCGCCGAACACCTCCTTGCCGATCACCACCCCGAAGGAGATGCCGAGGGCCACCTGCCACAGGGGCACGGTCGCCGGCATCGTAAGGGCAAAGAGCATAGAGGAGACCATGAAGCCTTCGTTCACTTCGTGCTTGCGCACGGTGGCAAACAGCACTTCCCACAGGCCGCCGGCGATCAGCGTCGTGAGGTAGATGGGAATGAAGTACAGCAGACCGTGCAGCACGTTGACGAGCGGGTTGCGCGGATCGAAGCCGATGCCGAGCCACTCGAGTAGCCCTGCGCGCCAACCGCTGGCACCGTAGTCGGCGATGGCGCCGTTTGCCTGCAGGCCCACGTTGTACAGCCCCACGAACAGCGCGGGTAAGGT
Organism: Pseudomonadota bacterium; assembly: GCA_039193195.1. Classification (NCBI taxonomy): domain Bacteria; kingdom Pseudomonadati; phylum Pseudomonadota; species Pseudomonadota bacterium. The sequence goes on along the minus strand of JBCCWS010000022.1, from coordinate 45,135 downwards.
GGCCAGCACTACGTAGGTCATGATGCGCTTCATGTCCACGTAGGAGCGCGCGTGGGGTGCGGCCGTGGTGACTGTCTTTGGCGTGTACAGGATGCTCTCGATCATCTCGTACAGGGGGAAGTAGCGTTCCCACTTGCCGCCCTGCTCGAAGTGCGGCTCGATGCGATCGAAGAAGGCACGGAGCTTCATGGCCATCAGCCCTCACGCTCGATCTTGCTGAGGCAGTCGCGCAGGGCCTGGCCGTACTCGTACTTGGCCGGGCAGGCGAAGCCGACCAGGCCGAGATCTTCCTCGTCGAGTTCCAGGGCGCCTAGGGCCTGAGCCGTATCTGTGTCCATTACCAGCAGGGCACGCAGCAGTTGGGTGGGGAGGTAATCCTGGGGCATCAATTGCTCGAAGGTGCCGGTGGGCACCATCGCGCGGCGCCCGCCATTCAAGTTGCTGGTGAGGGCGAAGACGCGCTTGGCGAGCGCCGAGCCCAACACCGGTTGAAACGCAAATTTGTCGGCCATGGGGCGGATCCAGCCGAAGGGGATCTGCTCGCGGTCCTCCTCGATCACCGTGACCTGGCGCGCGTAGCGGCCGAGGTAGGCCGTGGGGCCCTCGCCTGCGCGGCCGCTCAGCACGGAGCCTGAAATCAGGCGTGCGTCGGAGCCATCGTGAAGCTCGCCCGTGGTGAGGTCCATGAGGGAAGCGCCCATCACGGTACGTAGCAACCGCGGCGCTCGGCATAGGGGGCCAGCGAGGGCGATTACTCGCTCGCCGTCGAGGTGGCCTGACTGCAGGAGCCGACCGATGGCGATCACGTCCTGATACCCGATGGTCCAGACGGGGCGCTCCGCCGTGGGCGGGTGCAAGAAGTGGATATGCGTGCCTGGCAAGCCCGCCGGATGCGGGCCGCTGAAGGTCACCGCTTCCACGCCCGGGCCCAGATCGTCGGCGATGTCCGCGCCCTGGGGTTGGCAAAGGTAGGTCTTGCCGTCTTCGTCGCAAAGGCGGCTCACTGCGGTGAGCCCGGTGCGAAACGCCTCGGAGGCGTGCGCCAGGGTGTGCGCTGGGTCGGGCGCGAGGGGCTCGCTGTCCATGGCGTTGACGAAGATGGCAGCCGGCACCGCATCGAGCGCGGGCACCTTGGAGTAGGGGCGCGTGCGGAAGGACGTCCAGAGGCCGGCGGCCCCGAGGCGTGCGGCGAGGCCCTGGCGCGTATCGATGTCGCCCACATCGCTGAAGTCGACCGGTGGGGCGGCGCTCGGGTCCAGATCGACCTCGATACTGATCAAACGACGGCGCTCGCCGCGATTGATGGCGCGCACGTGACCGGCCGCTGGCGAGGTGATCATCGCGCCAGGGTTGTCTTTGTGCGCAAAGAGCGCGCTGCCGGCACCGACCGGATCGCCCTCCTGCACGCTGACGCGGGGTTTGAGTCCGAGGTAGTCGTCACCGAGCACGGCGACGGTCCGCACGGGGGGCGCCTCGCCGATGGCGTCGACCCTGGGGGCGCCGAGGATCGGGAGGTCCAGACCCTTTCTTAACATGAACTGCTTCAAGCCAACCTGACCGACGGAAGAGGAGTGGGGTGATATTGCGCGGCGACAATTATTTCGAACTCGCTGCTAAACTGGAAGCACTTGGTGCACATGAGTTTGCTCCACCGTGCGGCCCGACGCGGCCGCTCTCGGGCGGCCGGCCCGCCGAAACGTTTGCATTGAATACCCACATTGCCAAAAGAGACTCAGCGGACCTCGTCAAGATGGCCTGCAGCGCTTGACTCGAGACGTCGCGACACCGGTCGAATCGTACGGCGCGCGTATCCAGTCCGGGCGCTCGCCGCGGTCGCGTCCCTCGCCCTGATAGCCGCCTGCGAGGGGCCCATTCTGGGCGGTGCTAGAGACCGGACCTTGGTCGAAGTCTCCGGCGAGACCATGGGCACCTACTACAGTATTGCGCTGGTCGCCGAGCGCCATGACGCACCGAGCCCAAGCGCCTTGGGCGAGCTCGTCGAGCAATCGCTCATGCCGGTGACCACCCAGCTGTCGAATTGGTCCGATACCTCGGAGATTTCCCGCTTCAATGCGCTGTCGAGCACCGAGCCAGTCGCGATCTCCAAGGCGCTCAGCGAGGTGATGCAGGTGGCTCGCGAGGTGCACGAGCGCAGCCTGGGGTCGTTCGATGTCACCGTCGCGCCGCTGATCGAGCTATGGGGCTTTGGCGCCAGCGCGCCGCTCGCCCGCGCGGTGCCGACGAGCGAAGCCATCGATCGCGCCCTGCAAGCGGTGGGGCAGGCGCATTGGCTGGAGCTGCGTGCCGAGGCGCCGGCAACGCTCAGAAAGCGTCGACCTGAGACCTCCGTCTACCTGGCCGCCCTGGCCAAGGGCTACGGTATCGACACGGTGGCGCGCGCCCTTCGCGAGCAGGGGTGGCGTGACTTCATGGTGGAGATCGGTGGCGATATCTACGCCTCGGGCACGAACGTCCGGGGTGCTGCTTGGCGGATCGGCGTGGAGCGCCCGGAGGCGGGCCGGCGATCGGTGCACCAGGTCGTCGATGCCACCGACGTCGGCCTCGCCACCTCGGGCGACTACCGCAATTACTTCCAAGAGGACGGCGTGCGTTACTCGCACATTATCGATGCCACCACCGGCCGGCCGGTCACGCACACGACGGCTTCGGTCACCGTGGTCGCCGAGTCGGCTACCCTGGCGGATGCCTGGGCGACGGCACTGCTCGCCCTGGGGCTGGAGCGCGGCATGCCGGTGGCCGAACGCTGGGGCCTAGCCGCGTTGTTCGTTAGCCGCGATCCCACAGCAGCACAACACACCTTCATCACCGAGGTCAGCGAGCGCTTCGCTGAGCTCGACGCTAAGTGAGCTCCGCAGACGATGAGCACCTTCATACTCGCCTTCCTACTCTTGCTCCTGGTCGTGTTTGCCATGGCCCTCGGTGTGGTCTTCTCGGGCAGGACGATCAAGGGCAGCTGCGGCGGTTTGAACGCCGTGGCAGGGGCCGATCGCTGCCTGGTTTGTCAGCGCGAGATCGACCCAAACAGTCCGCTCAAGAACCGGCTCAATTGCCCTCGCACCCGCGGCGCCATCGAGCAGGCGCGCGACTGACTTAGTATCGCCGCTAGCCGCCAGGTGGCACTGCCGCGGACAGGGGAGCGAAGCCCAGGGCTAGCAGGGCAAGCGCGGCCACGGTGCCGTACAGCCAGGTTTGCCAGGCCGGTCCGCGGCGCTTCCACGTGCGGCGATACCGGTAGCCCGCCAGGCAGGCGAGTACGAACAGGGTGGTGGCGCTAAGTGGTGTGAGGTGCAAGGCGGGTGTTTCCTAGCGGCTCGTTCTTCGACTAAGCTCAAGTGTCCTTAGGAACGTTGCTCAGTCAAGCCAGCAGGGAAGGTGCTTATGCCAAGCTCGTACCAGGCGCCGACGCGCGCCGATAAGCAAAAGAACAAAGACCATCGCACGGTCAGCCAGTCGCAGCGCAGCAACATGTCCGTGAGCTCTTCTACGGTGCAGAAGCTCCTCGACACCAAGGGCTCGGACATCTTCTCGATTCAGCCCCAAGACACCTTAGCCCAGGCGGTGAACGCCCTGAGCGAGAAGCGCATCGGTGCCCTGGTGGTAACGGACGAGCACGGCAAGCTCACGGGCATTCTCTCCGAACGTGACATCGTGCGTAAGCTCGCGGTCACGCCCGGTCGGACCTTGCCTCAGCGCGTCGAAGAGGTGATGACCTCTAAGGTGCAGACCTGCGACCCCGACGAGCCCCTGATGACCGTGCTGCGTCGCATGACGGAAGGCCGTTTCCGCCACATGCCAGTGGTGACGGGTGGGGAGTTGGTCGGCATGGTCACCATCGGTGACGTCGTCCATTTCCGTCTCAAGGAGCTGGAGCTCGAGGCTCTGCAGCTAAAGCAGATGATCGTCGGCTAGAGCGACGGCGACGGCCCCCGTTTCTGCCCGGCGCTCCTACCTTTGGGAGCGCCGCAACCCCCGGCGCCCGCTTAGCGTTGCGCCTCTTCTTGGGGCGTGGCTTCTTGGAAGATGAACAGCCCCGTCTCGATGTCGCTCACGATGATGCGGCCGCTCGGGAAGTAGGGGTACACCCCCCAGGCGCCGCTGAAGGTGGCGCTGTCGCTGTCCGGATAAGTATCGAAGAACCCGACCTGGGTGGGCTCCGTGGGGTTGCTGATGTCGAGAATCGTCAGACCGCGCCGATAGTTGGACATGTAGTAGCGGTCGCCCTTGACGAACCCGTTGTGGTCGATCGCGGGCGTGGGGCCGATCCACTCGCCTGCTAGCGTGGGTGCGAAGGGATCGTTGATGTCCAGGATGCGAAGGGTCGTGTTGATCCCGGAGACCAGCTCGTCGATCTCATCCTGGATGTAGACGTAGCGGCCGTCTTCAGACCACCAGCCCGAGTGCGTGTAAGCGCTGAGCTCGTACGGCGTCTGGCTCATCAACACGGGGAGGTCCTTGTCCGTGGTATCCCAGAGGTCCACGGTGCTCTCGTTGAAGTCGATGAAGATCTCGCACAGCGTGCGGCTCTTGCCGCAGCGCTCGGCCTGTTCGCCCTCTAGGGTGATGCTCGAGGCGTCGTGCACGTACTGCGTACCCCCCGGCGGGGCGGTCACTTCAACGGGGTTGAGGGGATCGCTCAAATCGAGGATTCGGAAGGCGCCGCCGTCGCGGTTGGATCCGAGGATATAGGCGTAGGGGGTACGGCCTGGCGTCACGCGGCCGGTCGCGTAGTCCACGTTGCTGATGTAGATGTTGTGGGCGCTCGCAAACTCCGTGTAAGTATTCGCGACGGACACGCTAAAGGGCAGGTTCGTTAGATCGATGATCTGTAGGCCATCGTCGGTCGAGTCGGAGACCACGTACGCGTAGCCCTTCCATCGGCCCTCGTCGCGATCGAAGAACTGCAGCACCTTAATGTCACGCCAGACGGTGCTCTCCCCGGGGATGCTGCCAACTTCTCGCGGGCGGCGGGGGCGCGCGAGATCGACGATCGCCGTCGCGTTGTTGAGCCCCAACAGCGCGTACTCGCGGCCGTTGTTAAGATCAACGAATCCCCAGATGTCATTGGCGGCGGACGGCAGGGTGCTGAAGGTGGACAGTGGGCGCAGGCCGAGGAGGTTTACGTTCTCGCACGGGTAGGGTCCCACGAGGCCACCCACGCAGAAGATGGTTGCTGGCGCGGTCGCGACGGCGTTGATTTGTGCTGCGTAGCGATCGTGGCCGATCGCCAATCCCTTGCGGTCCTGGATGAGGGTAATGCCACGCTTAGCCAAGCGTTCGCGATATCGCGCCGGCAGGCCGATCACGAAGGTCTGGGCGCTGGAGGTGTTGCGATTTAGGTAACCGTCGCGCGTGCTGTAGCCGCCGGTCACGGGGATCACGTCGCTCACGAGAAGCACGGCTTCCTTCGGGTCGAAGGTGTAGGTCCCCTTGGCTAGCAACACGTTGTCGCCCTTCTGCGCGCGCTCGATGGCGTACATGATCGATCTGCAGGGGGCAGCGGCGTCGGTGCAGTCGCCGCCATCGATCCCTTGGGGGGCGACAAAGCGGGCTACCGACTCGCCGTGGCCGAAGGTGCTCGGCGCGAAGAGAGTGCCGATGCTCAGCAGCAGCGCAGCTGAGACGACGCGGAGGGTTGGCAGGGCAGAGGTTCCCTGGGACATAAGTGTTACCTCGAACAGGTGGTCGATGGGGGGAGCCGCCGAGCCGCCGCGAAGCGCCCGCCCACGCTAAACGAGAAGCATTCGCGACGATAGCGGTGGGCAGGTGGCGATGCAAGCTGGGCCCGCCCCTCGACAAGGGGGTAACGCGGCATCTGCCCTGCGACGATGGGCGGCGGGTGCGTCAGGCGCGGCCGCGCGATGCCCGGTTGATGAGCAGCACCGGCACGATCCCGATGAGCACGATGCACAGCGCTGCAGTGGAGGCTTCGGCCAGGCGCTCGTCGCTGGCGAGGCGGTACACCCGCGTGGCCAGGGTCTCGAAGTTGAAGGGACGGAGCAGGAGCGTCGCCGGCAGCTCGCGCATCACGTCGACGAACACCAGCAGCATGCCAGCAGCGAGCGGACGCGCCAGCAGCGGCAAGTGCACTCGCCTTAAGACCCCGCCTGGGCTTGCGCCAAGGGTGCGGGCTGCGGCGTCGAGTTCCGAGGAAATGGCGGTCAAACCGGCATCCACTGACTGATAAGCCACCGTGAGGAAGCGACACACGTACGCGTAGAGCAGCACCGCCACGCTGCCGCTCACGAGCGCGCGGCCTCCCTGGGCCCCTGGCAACCAGGTGATGAGCCAGCGATCCAGGGCGCTCACGGGGCCGAGCAAGGCCACTGCGAGCAACACGCCGGGCAGCGCGTACCCTAGGGTGGAGATGCGGATCAGTGCCCGGTTAGCGCGATGCCCCTCGAGCCGCATGGAGTAGGCGAGGAGCAGGGCCAGGGCAGTGGCGAGCAGGGCAGCACCGCCCGCCATCGAAATGCTGTTCCACAGGTAGCGGGCGAAGCCTCGCCCCAGCACCGCATCGCCTGCGCCGATGGCGTAGAACGCAAGCAGCATCACGGGCAGCGCGAAGCCGAACGCGACGGGCACGGCACACCAGGCGAAGGCGACCCATCGATGCCATCCTCGCAACTCGAGCGACGCAGCGCGGGAGTGGTCGCTGCGGTCGGCGCGCCCGCGCCGGCCAGCTGCCTCGAGGCCTACCAGCAAGAGCACGAACAGCAGCATGAGGGCGGCGAGCTTGAGCGCGGCGGCCTTCTCGCCCAAACCGATCCACGTGCGGTAGATCCCCGTGCTTAGCGTAGGCACCGAGAAGTACTCGACCACGCCAAAGTCGGCGAGGGTCTCCATCAGGACCAAGGCGAGGCCGCCCGCGATGGCTGGCCGCGCCGCCGGCAGCGCCACCCGCCAGAACGCCAGCAGCGGTCCCACTCCCAGCACCCGGGCCGCCTCGAAGTGCAACCCCGAGCGGGTGGCGAAGGCATTGCGAGCCAGCACGTAGACGTAGGGGTAGAGCACGAGCGAGAGCAGCAGCGCCGCGCCCGGCAGACTGCGAATTGGTGGCAGTACGAGCGCTTGGGGCGACAGTTCCAGCGCTTGGCGCAGCGCCGCTTGAATCGGACCTGAGACGTCCAGCAGGTCCGTGTAGGCGTAGGCCACGACGTAGGCGGGCGCGGCGAGGGGCAAGACCAACAGCCAGCCCAAGGTAGCGCTACCGGGAAAGCGGCAGGCCCCCGTGAACCATGCGCAGGGCACGGCGATGATCAGAGCGAACGATCCCGTTAGCAGCATCAGCTGCAGTGACCTGCCCATGTATTCTAGGAGCAGGGTCTCGCGCAGGTGTCGCCAAGCTTCGCCTGCGGGGGCGGGGAGCACGCTAAGGACGATGAGCAGTGGCACCGCGATCGCCAGCGCAACGAGGAGCGGTGGCAGGGTCCAAAGGGCGCTGGATCCGCGCTTGGGGCTGCGTGTAGGCTGATCGGTCATTCGATCCATGGAGGTCCGCTAGCGGCGCCTGTGCTCACCTTCGATCAAGTTTCTCATCATTTCGATGCCTTCGCGGCGCTCACCGACGTCAGCTTTAGCGCCGCCGCGGGAGAACTCACCTGCCTGGTCGGCACGTCCGGGTGCGGTAAGACTACCCTGCTGCGAATCACGGCGGGCCTGTTGCGCCTCCAGGCCGGCTCGATCGCCCTGGATGGGCAAGCGCTGCCGGCGGCGCTGCCGCCGGAGGGGCGACCGATCGGGTTGGTGTTCCAGGAAGGGGCGCTGTTCCCTCATCTGAGCGTGGCGCAGAACGTCGGCTTCGGGCTCGCCCGAGCGCAACGAGAGGCGACGGTGTCCGCGCTGCTCGCCCAGGTGCAGCTCGATGCCCTCGGCGATCGCCTCCCGCACGCGCTGTCCGGCGGCCAGCGCCAGCGGGTCGGTCTGGCGCGGGCACTCGCCCGTGCGCCCCGAGCGCTACTGTTCGATGAGCCCTACGCCAATCTAGACGTCGCCCTGCGCCGCAGCCTGCGCGAAGATGCGCGGCGCACGATCCGCGAGCGCAACGCCGTGGGCCTGTTCGTAACGCACGATCCCGAGGAGATCATGGCAGTGGCGGACAAAGTGGTGGTTCTGGAGCGCGGCCGCGTCAGTCAGCAGGGCACCCCGGGCGAGCTCTACGATCGGCCGGCGACGCTCCAGGTCGCCGCCATGTTCGGCCGCGCTCAACGCTTGCGCGGCACCCTGCAGGACGATGCCCTAAGCACGCCGTTCGGTCGCTGGTCGCGCGACTGCCTGGTCGACCGTACCCTCGAGGACGGTTCGGTGGAGATTGTGGTGCGCGCTCAGGATCTGCGCCTAGCGGTCGCGCAGAACGGACCCACAGTGATTGAAATTCGGCGCTCGGACGACGCCCTGATCGTGCACTTGGAAGCGCCCAATTCCGAGGATCGCCTACAGGTCCTGCGGATGCGCGATGCGCCGCCGCTGGCACCGGGGGAACGAGTATCCGTCACGCCAGTCGATCGCTGCGTGTTCGCGGCTCTGAGCGCGTGATCTGACCCCGCGCAACGAATTGAACTCGCCGGGCGAGGGCTCTACCATCAGCGCCCGTCTTGCCATTGCGAGGTGCTCCCCGAATGCGCGTCCTTCCCGTCGGTTTTCTGCTGTGCTTCGCGTGGGCTCTAGGGGGCTGTGCCGAGTCGGGCGCGCCCGACGGCGCAGCGCAGAGTTTGCCTGTGGCGACGCGCGGAGAGGTCAACCTCTACTCCTCGCGCCACTACGACACGGACTTGGCGCTCTACGACGGTTTCACTGCACAGACGGGAATCCGCGTGAACTTGATCGAGGCGGACGCCGACCAGCTGATCGAACGGATTCGCGCCGAGGGCGAGTTCACCCGCGCCGACGTGCTCGTCACCGTCGATGCCGGGCGTTTGTGGCGAGCCGAGCAGGCGGGAATTCTGCAAGCCGTGCAATCGACGGTGCTCAGCGAGCGCCTGCCGAGCAACCTGCGCCATCCGGACGGCCTGTGGTTCGGTCTATCCAAGCGCGCGCGGGTCATCATCTACAATCGCGCGGGCGGCAAGCCCGAGCCACTCGACACCTACGCTGACCTTACGGACCCTGCCCATCGTGGCACAGTCTGCGTGCGCTCATCCTCGAGCATCTACAACGTTTCCCTGATGGCGAGCATCGTCGCGCGCCAGGGAATCGATGACGCCGAGGCGTGGGCGCGCGGGGTCGTCGAGAATTTCGCAAGGCCGCCGCAGAGCAACGACACCGGCCAGATTCGCGCGGTCGCGACGGGCGAGTGCGCCATCGGTGTGGTCAACACCTACTACATCGCCCGCTTGGCAGCCTCCGATGACCCCGCCGAGCGCGCGATTGCCGAATCCGTCGCCGTGGTTTTCCCCGAACAAGCGGGTCACGGCACCCACATCAACATTAGCGGCGCGGGTGTCGTCAAGGGCGCACCGAATCGCGATCACGCCGTTCAGTTCTTGGAGTACCTAACGTCTCCCGAGGCGCAGCAGTACTTCGCCAACGGCAACAACGAGTATCCGGCCGTGGCCGGGCTGGATGCGTCTTCCACTGTGGAAACCTTGGGGACCTTTAAAGAGGATGAACTCAATGCTGCATTGCTCGGAGAGCATCAAGCGCAAGCCATCATGGCCTTTGACCGTGCTGGCTGGAAGTAGGCCGGCACGGACCCTGGGTGTCGCTGCCACCGCAGCGCTCCTGCTTGGCGCCTGCGCCGACGAGGCGCCGCCTGCGACGGCCGTGGAGTCCGATGAGCCCGAGGTGCTTAGCCTGAGCGTCGAGCGCGCAGGCGCGGTGGTAGATACCTACGCCGACCTCGCCCACGCGACCTATGAAGACAGTTTGCTAACGGCGAGGGCCCTGAGTGAGGCGATCGAGGCGCTCGTCGACGCGCCAGCGCAGAGCACCCTCGACGCGGCACGCAACGCCTGGCTGGCGGCCCGCGTCCCCTACCAGCAGACGGAGACCTTTCGCTTCGGCAATCCGCTGGTGGACGATTGGGAAGGGCGAGTTAACGCCTGGCCTCTGGACGAGGGGCTGATCGACTACGTCGACGCGAGCTACGGGCAGCAGTCGGACGCGAATCCCGCATATGCGGTGAACGTCATCGCCAACGCTCAACCATCGGTCAACGGTGAGCCCGTCGACGCCAGCGCCATCAACGGTGAGCTACTGCGCGAAGTACTGCACGAGGCCGGAGCCGTGGAAGCTAACGTGGCAACTGGGTATCACGCGATCGAATTTCTGCTCTGGGGGCAGGATTTGAATGGGACCGGCCCGGGTGCTGGCCAACGGCCGGCGAGCGACTTCGCTCAGGCGGCAGCGGACTGCACCGGGGGGCACTGCGAACGCCGCGTCGCCTACCTGCGCACGGCGGCGCAGCTGCTGATCGACGATCTCGAGACGATGGTCGCCCTGTGGGAGGACGGCGGCGCGGCGCGCACCAACCTTACCGACGACCCCGTGACGGGCGTGAACGCCATGATCAGCGGCATGGGCTCACTCTCCTACGGCGAGCTGGCCGGAGAGCGCATGCGCCTCGGTCTGGTGCTACACGACCCGGAAGAGGAGCACGACTGCTTCTCGGACAACACGCACAACTCCCACTACTACAACCAGGTGGGCATCGAGAACGTGTATCGAGGTCGCTACCGTCGGGTCGACGGCAGCACCGTGAGCGGCCCCTCCCTTGCCGGTCTGGCGCAGGAAGCCGACCCGGCCTTGGCAGCGCAGCTGGAGGAGGCGGTGCTGGCTGCGACCCAGGCCCTCACCGCCCTGAAGGCACGCGGGGATGACATTGAGGCCTTCGATCAGATGATCGCCGAGGGCAACGCGGATGGGCAGCGAGCGATCGAACAGGGCGTCGACGCGCTGATCGCCCAGACCCGTCCCCTGGAGCAGCTAGTCACGGCGCTCGGCCTTGGCAGCGTGTACATCGAAGGCTCCGATGCCTTGGACGACCCTGCCGCCATCTTCCAGTGAGTGTTGACGGCCGCTTCCTGATCGCCGCTGCGATCGGCGTCGCGGTCGTGCTCGCGGCGCTCGCACTGCGGCCTATACCCTGGCCAGCGCAGGGGCCAGCGCCGGGCGAAGCTGATTCCGGGCCGCTCCCATGGCGCACCGATTTGACTCCGCGGGACCGTGAGCGAGTGCGCGATCTCACCGCCGCGCCCGGGGCGGTCGCGGTTGCGCAGCCCTTCGAGATCAACAGCGCCGGTGCGGCCACCTTCACCGGCAGCGTATCGCGCAACGCCTTCTCCAATCCGTCCAGCAACCTTTCCCTCGAGGGCCTCCAGGCGTTCGCTTTGGGCAATGCGATCTTCCGCAAACTGTGGGTCTCCTCGCCGTCCTCCACGCAAGCCTCCGACGGCCTCGGGCCGATCTACAACGCACGGTCCTGCCAACGCTGCCATCTCAAGGACGGGCGGGGCCATCCACCGGTGGACGATCAGGACGATAGCACTTCGCTGCTATTGCGGGTCGCCCTGACGGCAGAGACGGACGACGATGTGCGCGCGCGCCGCGAGGGCGAGCGACTGGCCACGCCAGATCCCGCGTACGGCGGGCAGATTCAGGACGTGGCCGTTGCCGGCGTACCGGCCGAGGGCAGGGTGGGGCTCGCCTATGTAGAGCATGAGGTGCAGTTGAGTGGCGGTGAGCGCGTGAGCTTGCGCGAGCCCCACTTCACACTCGCCAATCCGGCCTACGGTCCTCTGCATCCCAGCGCAGTGCTCTCGGCTCGCGTGGCGCAACCGATGATCGGTCTCGGCTTGCTCGAGGCGATCCACGAGGGCGATCTACTCGATCGGGAGGATCCACAGGACGCTGACGGGGACGGCATCTCCGGTCGCGCCCAGCGCGTGCGCGATCCCGAGAGCGGCGAGTGGCGCGTAGGGCGCTTCGGGTGGAAGGCTGCCGCGCCCAGCTTACGCGCCCAGACTGGTGGGGCGTTTCTGAACGACATGGGCATCTCCTCCGCCGTACAGCCCCGCGCATCCGGGGAGTGCACCTTGCAACAGACCGCTTGTCTCGCGGCGCCGACCGGAGTTCAGGACGCCCAGGGCCCCTTCGAGGCCACGAACGAAATGCTCGATCTTGTCGTGTTCTACTCCGCCAACTTGGCGGTGCCGGCGCGGCGCGATGTGGACGATCCGCAGGTGCTGGCCGGCAAGGGCCTGTTTCACGAGGTTGGCTGCGCCGGCTGTCATCGACCTAACTACGTCACTCGGCGCGATGCATCGCGGGCTGCGCACCAGTTCCAGATGATTTGGCCCTACACCGATCTACTCCTCCACGACATGGGGGAGGGGCTCAGCAGCGAAACGCCGGTCGGTCAAGCGTCCGGTCGGGAGTGGCGGACGCCGCCGCTGTGGGGAATCGGACTCACGGAGGCCGTCAGCGGCCACACGCAGCTGCTCCACGATGGGCGTGCCCGCGGATTGCTTGAGGCGATCCTCTGGCACGGCGGCGAGGCCAGTGCCGCTCGCGATCGGGTCATGGCCCTAGCCCCGAGTGAGCGTCGCGCGCTGCTCGCGTTCCTACGATCCCTGTGAACGTGCGGTTCGAGACGCGGGGTTTGGGGCGAGCGGCACGCCTCTTGGCGCTGTGCGCACTGCTATTGACCGGCTGCGGTGCGCAGCCGCGCCCCCCGGAGCACGCCTACCGGGCGTTTCTCGACCAAGCCTTCGAGCACCTCGCGAGCGACTACGACGCGTTGGCCGAGCGCGCTCGCGCGCAACAGGGCGCAGTTGAGCAGCTCTGTCAGCCGGATGTCGACCCTGCGAGCGCGCTGCGAGAGGCGCATGCTGCCTTCGAGGCTCTAGTGGCCGCCTGGTCACGGGTGGAGTGGCTGCGTCTCGGGCCCGTCGCTACCGACCATCGCTACGAGCGCCTGTTCTATTGGCCCGATCGCGGCCTGCGCGGTCGACGCCAGCTAGCGCGTTTCATCGCTGAGCTCGGCCCCGGGCAGCTCGATCGCGACGGCCTGGCCACTAAGAGCGTCGCGCTGCAGGGGCTGTCGGCACTGGAGTACGTGCTCTACGCTGATCCTCCGACGATCCGCGCGGAGAGTGCCCAGTGCGTCGCCGCCCGCCCCATGGCTGCCCTCGTGAGCGAAGTCACCGCCTCCCTGGCACGGGATTGGCGATCGGAGCGAACCCTGGCGGCGGCCTTGAGCCGCACCGATGAGCCTCTGAGCGAAGAACGGGCCCTAGGCAAGACCATGCAGGAGGCGGCCTCTGCGCTCACGCTCGCGGCCGATGGCAAGATCGGCCGAGCCATGGGTGAGCAAGCGTCCGCGGCGCGCCCAGCCTTGGCCCCTTTCTCGCGCTCGAGTCTCGCCGCGCGGGCGATTGGCGCCATGGTAGGTAGCCTTCATGAAATGTTAGGCGATGAGTTCCAACGGCTGCTGCCAGAGGACAGTCGGTACGTGGGCGCGGGCATGCTGCGCGAACTGGAGGATGTCCAGTTTCACCTGGGCGTGCTGGCCGAGGCGGGCACCTGGGAGAGGGTGGTGCGTGATGAGGAGCACCGAAAGCGCCTGCGCTACCTGCGCCAGCCCCTGTTGAGTGCGCACAATGGATTGAGCACCGGGCTGACCGGCGCCCTGGGCCTGAGCGCGGGGTTCAACTCCACCGATGGCGATTGACCGCCAGCGCCGGCGCTCGCTTAGGTGGCTGGCGGCGTTGCCGCCGCTTGGGGTCTTGCCCAACGCTTGTGTTCGTGAGAATTCGGACCGCTCCCCTCGCCTGATCGGCTGCTGCGCGCTGCGTGAGGGCGGCTTCGCTGCCGTGGTGCTCGATCAAGCGTGGCGCGAGCTAGCGAGCATTCCCCTGGCCGCCAGGGGGCACGGCATCGCGGTGGCGCCCCAAGGCCACCTGGCCGTGGTGTTGGGGCGGCGCCCGAGCCGCACGGCCACCGTGATCGACCTGCGCCAGCTGCGCGCGGCCCACACCTTCGACACGCCGCGGCAGAGGCATCTGTTCGGACATGGGTTCTTCGGCCCTAACGGTGGGCTGTTCTACACCACGGAGAACGACTTCGAGGCGCCTACCAGCGTGCTTGGAGTCTACGACGTCAATGCCGGCTTTCGCCGCCTTGGCGAGATGATCACCCACGGTATCGGCGCGCACGAGGCGGTGCTCCTCGGTGACGGCGCTGCCATCGCCGTGGCCAACGGCGGCATCGAGACCCACCCGGACTACCCGCGACGCAAGCTGAATCTGGCCAACATGCGCCCGTCCCTGGCGTACCTTCGCGCGGCTGACGGCGCATTGCTTGAGCAGGTGCAGTTGCCCGCAAAGTGGCACCAGGTGTCGCTCCGGCACCTGGCCCAGGCGAGCGATGGCAGCGTCTGGGTCGGGGGGCAGGACGAGGGTGGGGGGGGGGGCGGCGCACCGCTGGTCCTTCGACACCGGCGGGGAGACGCGGCGCTGCAGGTGATCGGTGACTCACAGCAAACCAGCGCACTCGCAGGCTACGTGGGTTCGGTCTCCGCACACAGTTCGCGCCCGATCGTCGCGGTCACCAGTCCTCGCGGCAATCGGGTGAACACCTACGAGGCGACGACCGGGCGCCTCCTCGACGCGACGTCGCTGGTGGACGTCTGCGGTGTCGCCAGGAGCAGCGACGGGATGATCGTGAGCACTGGGGAGGGCGAAGTGCGCTCCGTGCAGGCTCACCGGGGCGCGACCCATCGCACGCTGCGGTGGGATAACCACCTAAGTGCCATCGAGGTGCGGGGCAGCTAACAGGCGCGGCGAGAGCGGCTTACCGACGCTGCCCTTTCCTCTACCAAGTGCATGTGGCTCGATAGGCTGAGCTCATGGTTGCACTGGCGTACGGTTTCGCGCTCTGCGTCCGTGCGGGCCAGGCGATAGAGTCCCGCGAGGGGCCGATAGGCGTGATCTTGGCAGCACAAGCGCCAGCGCCGAGCCACCTTGGCGTCGCGGATGACGGCGAGTACCGTGCGGTGGGCGCGCAGGTACACGCGCCAGCAGTCGAGCTCGTCGCACAGGGCTAGGTAGGCGTGGAGCAGCTGTGGGTCATCCGGCGATGAGCCTAAGCGCACGCTCTCCTCGAGCGTGTGGCGGGCTGGGATCGGGTTCACTGGCGTTAGGGGCTCCAGCTTGTCTGCCGCAAGATCATCGCTGCGCAGGGGGGTGAGTGCTGCGAGCGGGCATGCCAGCCTCAGCTCACTCGAGAGCCGATGCTTGGCCTGATGGCAGCGCCAAAAGAGAATGATTATCAATATCGAAAAGGGCGCCTGCGGCGGTTCATGCGCGCGCCTCGGTGGCTGCTCACGCCGGCACGATCTGCTCGAACTCCACTGCCAACTGCGTCACCCACTGCGCCACGCGCTCGTCGGTAAGTGCCTGCTGGCGATCTTGATCGATGGCGAGTCCGCAGAACTGACTGCCGTCCTCGTTCGCTGCCGCAGAGCGTTCGAAGTCGTAGCCTTGTGTCGACCAGGTGCCAATGATGTTTGCGCCGTTGCGTAGCACGCGTTCGTGCAGCCAGCCCATCGCGTCTAGGAAGTAGTCTGGGTAGCCGATCTGATCGCCCAGTCCGTACAACGCCACGGTCTTGCCCTCGAAGTCTGCAGCGAGCACTTGGGCTTCAAAGTCCTCCCAGTCGCTTTGGATACCGCCGAACTCCCAGGTGGGGATACCCAGGATCAGAAAGTCGTAACGTTCCAGGAGTTCGGTCGAGGCCTCGCGCACATTGAACATCTCCACGGCGCTCGCCACCATTGGCGCGAGACGCTCGATGATCTTCTCTCCCACCTCCTCCGTGTTGCCGAGGTCCGTACCGAATACCAGGGCCACGCTGGCCGCCTTCAAGGTCATAGCTTCGCCTTTTCCGTTGTCGATAGAGTCAACCCTGGCTCAGAGCCAGAGAAAGGGTAGGGCAATCACGGCGGCGCCGACGGAACCGATGAGGAGGCCCTTAAGAAAGCCCACAAAGTGGAACCAATAGTTGTCGTAGCGCTTCATCGACTCTGCCCCCTGCAGCTGCATCCAAGGTGGACTCCAGCGCACGGTGACCAACCAATCGAGGACGAGAAGATCCATTAGGTTGAAGGTCTGCGTGGCGATCCAGAGAAACAGATAGGCGTCGAGGTAGGTGAAGCCGTGGGTTTGGTGGCGCCACATGGCGACCGCCAGGGGCAGCACGATCATGCAGCCGATGATAGGGACGCCCCAGCGCCTCTCGAGGCGCTTTTCAGCAGCCGTTTTCGCCGGCACCAAGGCCTGCATCTGCTCGGGGAAGTGGTGGAGCCACAGGCGAGGTTCGTGCTTGAAGGAGAGCAGGATGAGCACGCTGATCAGCGCGCTGTTCAGTAGGCCAAAGACCACCGCCTCGCGGATCATCCCGAGTACCCCAGGATCTCCAGGTCGGGGCAGCGCCTGCGCCCACGCCAGTGCAGTGCCGACTGTCTCACTTGCGCTTCACCTATTCGAGGTTAAATGCAAATGGGAATTATTACTATCTGAAGCTCAAAAGGGAAGCGGCGTTTCGGGCGTTTGGAACGGGCCTCTGGGCGTGCTCGTCGCTGCTGGCGGTGCGCGCAGCTCTTGCCCGGCGACGCCCAAGCGTCGCCGGGTCACGTGGCGCTACGGACCCGAAGGTCCAAGCCGTACGGCATCAAAGGTGGGCACCCCCAGGAAGTTGTCGCTGGTGATGAAGAAAGCGCCCTGGCTGATCGGGTCTTGCGGATCGGGTTCATCGCCACCGCCGGCGAACCTGCATGTGCCCGGCACAGTCGGTCCGGAGTCTTCCCAGGGGCTGCCCTCGATCCGCGCGTCTGAGGTCCACGCTGGCCCCGTATAAGGCGTGCTCAGCAGCAGCCACTCGAGCTGCCCAGTCGCTGCGTTCATGGCCAGGGCCACGCCGGGATTGCCCGGGCGCGTGCCCACGCTACGCAATGGCCACACGGGCTGAGGCGTCACCCCGAGGGTGCCACAGGCGTTGTCGATATCCAGCGCCGTGTATTCGATGACGCCCGACGGCTCGGCGACGAGAAGATCGACGGTGATTCCCTGAATCGTCACGGTCGCGACGATTTCGTCCGTGTCTGTGCTGGTGTAGGTGCCGATGACCACCCCGCCCAGCGTGCACACGGCCTGCTCGACGTCACAATTGGCAGGGAGCGGCGGCCCGCCCGCGGGTACGCTGGTGCACGGCCACGACACGGTGGAACCGTCGTCCATGGTGCGGCTGCATAGCCCCGTGCGCCCATCGAAGGCGAACGGCTGCGCGACCGGGCTTGGGGCGGGCATGCCGATGAGGTCCGCGGCGCCGATGCGTATCGCATCGACCAGGTCGCGCAAGAGCAGCTCGTAATCACCGGTGCTGAGGTCACCGTCGATGAAGTCATCGATCAGGTTGCCTCGCGCGTCGTCGATGTGGACCATCGCCTTGAGCAAATCGTCGCCGGCAAGGTCCCGCTGGGCGTCGTCCACTAGGCGTTGCACGTCGTCGACGACGGGGAAGTTGATGGCGAGCGCCTCCCACGCCAGGAGCTTGACCTCCATGTCCTCAACCGGCCCGGCGGTGGCGCTGGCGGCGGCAAGTGCAAGGGCAGAAATCGTTGCGAATGCACGCATATGTGTTCTCCGGTGTTAGGTTGACGAGGACCAGGGACCTCCTCGGATCCGCCCCTCGCCCTCCTATGGCGAGGAAATCGCAGTGGCTGTGTCATCTGGGGATATCCCTTTGCGCGGTTGGCGCTTGCGCCCGCGGCCTGCGTCGATCCCACCGCCAGCGGCGCGCTAGAGGAAGGTCAGGTCCGGCTCTGCGGCGAAGTTGGCGAGGTTCGGCAAGGCCTCATCGAGCTGCTCGGCGCTGAGTCCAAACCAGCTGCCGAGGGGCTGCGCGAACTTCTCCACGGCGATGGTCGGAATGAGTCGACCGTTGCCAGCGTCCTGCGTGTGGTCGAAGCCCACCGGTGGGAAGTCTCCGTAGATCGCGCCGCCTTGCACGCTGCCGCCGACCACGAAGTGATGGCCGCCCCAGCCGTGGTCCGTGCCGTCACCGTTTACGGCCAGCGTGCGGCCGAAATCCGAGGCAGTGAACAGGGTGACGTCGTTGGCAAGGCCACTCTCCTGCATCTGCGAGTGGAAAGCGCTGACGGCGGCGTCCAGATCAGCGAGCAGCTCCGGCAGGGCGCGGGCCTGCTCGGAGTGGGTATCGAAGCCCCCCATGCCGACGAAGAACACCTGCCGCGTGGCCTGCAGGCTATCGCGAATCTGGATGGCTTCGGCCACGGCGCGCAGCTGCTGACCCAAGTCGGATTCGGGGAAGGGAGTGCCGAGCGGATCGCCACCGCTCAGGGCATCGTTGTAGCGGTCGTTGCTGTCGATGGCGTTGCGGAAAGCGGTGCCGATGTCTTGAGCGATGACGTTTGCGCCTTGGTACAGCTCGTTGCGCAGCAGGGCGCGCACTTGGGCCAATGTCTCGGCAGCTCCCGGACGGCCCGGGCGGGCTTCCAGCTCATCGAGCAGGCGCATCGTGTCGGCGCCGCCTGGGCTTACGTTGTAGGGCTGGGCCAGTTGCCCGGTGAGGAACAGGCCGTCGCCGTTGCCGCTGATGGTGGAGAACTCCGGCGCGCCATTGGCGCCAGCGTCGAGGGCGACGTCGGCGAAGCGGCCACCCCAGCCTAACTGAGCGCCTTCGGGGGCACTCGCCTGCCAAGTCGCCTGCTGATCGTTGTGCGAAAACAGGCGTAAGGGGAGGGGTACCGATTGACTGTCGTAGCTTTGGCGGTCCGTGGGCACGATGAGGGGGCCGACGTTGGCGACGACGGCGGCCTGACCGCTGTCGTAGATGGACTTGATACCGGCCAGCTCTGGCGGCAAGGCGAAGCGACGACTGCCGAACTGATCGGGGTTTGCCGTGAGTAGGGGCAGGAGATTCTCCCGGGATCGGGCATCGCCTTGCTGCGCGAGCAGCGTGCTTCGAATTGCGGCAAACGCGTCGTAGGAGGGCGGGTCGTAGGGCAGGACGACATCGTGATTGTCGAGGCCACCGAAGAGAAACACGCACACCAGGGCGCGGTAGCCGCCCACTTCCTGCGCCTTGGCCTGAAAACCGGCCAGGGCGCCGCCGACGCCGGTGAGGCTAGCAGCCGCGAGGGAGGAGGCGATGGAGTGCTTTAGGAACGTTCTGCGCGAGAGGCTCATGGACATACTCCTGCTGCGGGGCCTAGCGTTGCACGAGGAAATCGGGAGAGGACATGACGAGGGTGATGGCGGTTTGCACGAGCGTTGCATCGTCCACCGCGGGATCCAGCGCGAAGGCGTCGAGGGCGCTCACGATCCCTGCGCGCAGTTCGGGCGAAAGGGTGCCGTAGGTGAGCTTGTCCGCCAGGTGATCGATCAGCGCGGTGGGCGTGTCGACGAGCGCGAGCTCCGGTGCGTAATTGGGCAGAAAGCTCGTGCGGGCCCGCCTGGGGTCAAGGCGCACGCCTTCATCGCGGAAGGCCTCGAAGAGGGCGCGCACGTCGGTGAACGCCGTTTCACCGTCGATGAAGAAATCCAAGAAGTTCACGTAGCCCGGGGTTGACGAGGCGTTGACCAGCTGTAGCTCCGGCACGGTCATGCCGAGGGCGCCGGACTGCGTGCCGGGGGCCACGTAGCCGGGGCGGTAGAAGTTGAAGACGGAACGCGATCGATACGGGTGCTGGGTGAGGGCGCCGCTTGCCGATGTGTCCCACAGTTCCCGCGTGTATTGGGGCGTGACGGTGCTGGCGCCAAAGGCTCGCGCCCACGAGGTGAAACGCAGGATCGGCTCGCGCAGCTTGCCAAAGGTGGGATCGTCGAGGCGCTCATCGCTGCGCACGTAGTCGTCGAACAGGATCGCCGCCACGGTTGCGGCCAGATCCCCGCGTTCGCCGGTACCCACCCGGGTGCCGTCGGGCAGCGGGTAGCTGCCCGCATCGAAAGCCGCCGCCACCCGTTCGACGTAGGCGGGCGTCGGGTCGCTTGTGGTGAAGCGCTGGATCAGTTGACGCGCGACAAAGGGCCCGACGTTTGGGTGGGCGAAGATCGTGTCGAGGGCGATATCGATGCTCGTCGCGGAGTCCGTAAACGGCGGGATGGTGACACCGAGGAAGGTCTTGGCCGCCGTCGAGTGCTCCTCGGGGTTGACGAACATCGGCGCGATCCACGGATCGAACGGAAACTCCTCGTCATCGGTGAAGATGTCGAGCCCCGTGAAGACTTTGGCGAGGCCCGTCACGTCTTCGTTGGTGTAGGTTTCGATCGGGTGCCCATCGTCGTCTAGGCGCGGCGTGCCGTCCGGGTTCAGTGCCACCAGTCCGATGGAGAACAGCTGAAGGATCTCCCGGGCGTAGTTCTCATCCGGCATGCGGCCGGTCTGCGGGTCCGCCTTGATGCTGCCGAGGTAGGTGAGGTAGAAGCCCATGGCTGGGGCGTAGGTCACCTGCTCGAGCAGATCGCGGTAGTTACCGAAGGCGCCGGTGATCAGCACGTCCTCGAAGTAGGCGACGGCCTCGGCGATGTCCGATAGGGTCTCGCCCCCGAAGTTGGACACGACCAGCAGCTGAGACAGGGCGAAGGCCGTGCGCTGGCGCAGCTGGTCGCGGGCTCCGAGCGCCTTACTCCAGAAGGAGAAGGTTGTGCGCTCGCCCCGAAACTCCGTGAGTTCCAGGGGGTCTTCGATCACGCTAAGGTAGGCTTGTAACACCGGTAAGTGCAGAGACGGGGGTTTGTTCAGCTCCCGCACGAACCACTGCGAGGGGTTGCTCCCGATGAGGCGGCTTACCTCGTTGGGTCTAGGGCCGAAGGTGGCTTGGGTGAGAAATCGACTCGTGCTCGTGGCCGTGGCGAACGCGCCGCCGCCGTTTGCGGTGGGCACGAGGGGAGGTTCGCTGAGGCTGACCGTGGAGGTCGCTAGCAGCCCGTCTATCTGTTTGGTCACCGCCGCGGGTTCGGGTGCCGCGTTCAGCTCCTCGCTGTCCGTCGCATCCGAGCAAGCCGTCGCGGCCAGCAACGCGAGCACTAGGACAGGCCCCTTGCCAGATCGAATCGACACCACTCTCCCCCTTGGGCTCACTCGCCCTATCAAGTACGACTGTCTCGAGCCTACGCGGGGGAGGGTTGCAACAAGGTGGAGGGCACATTACAGGCGTGTAATGTGACAAGCGGACCACGCTCTGGCCTACACTGTCTGGTGTACGCGACAGGTCCACGGACATAATGAATATCTTGATCGCCGAAGACGACGAGAAGATCAGCGCCTATCTGGCCAAGGGCCTTAGCGAAGCAGGGCATAGGGCGCAGGCCATCGGGGATGGCGATGCCGCCTTGATCGAGGCGTCCCGCGGTGCCTTCGATGTCATGATCATCGATCGCATGCTGCCGGGGATGGATGGCCTTAGCATCATCAGGGCGCTGCGTGCGAACGGCAACGAGACGCCCGCGTTGATCCTGAGCGCTCTCGGCGAGGTGGATCATCGGGTCGAGGGCCTTCGCGCAGGTTCCGATGATTACCTAACTAAACCATTCGCTTTTAGTGAGGTTCTAGCACGGGTGGAGGCGCTCGGCCGGCGTCGCTCGCGGGCGGTGGGCGATACGCACCTGAGGGTGGGCGAGGTCGAGCTGGACCGTCTCGCGCGCACGGCGAGGCGCGCTGGTCGGCTGCTCGATCTGCTCCCGCGCGAGTACGCGCTGCTCGAGTTTCTGATGGAGCACGCGGACCAGGTGGTGACGCGTACGATGCTGCTGGAGCGCTTGTGGGGGCTGCACTTCGACCCGCAGACCAACGTGGTGGACGTGCATGTTTCTCGCCTGCGCCAAAAGGTCGATCGGGGTTTCTCTCGACCGATCATCCAGACCGTGCGGGGGATGGGGTATGTCCTTCGCACGTGATGCTGGTGCCTGGCGCAGCGCTAGCGTTCGACGCTTCCTGCTGATCACCCTGGTGGTGTGGGCATGTGCGCTCAGTTCGATGCTCCTAGTGCTGTCCCAGGTGCGTGATGCCTTGCTCGAGCCACTGACCGCGGTGGTGCTCGAGGAGATCGAGGAGCTTCAAGGCGTAGCGCAGAGCGACGAGCTCGAGGTGTGGTTGTGGTTCGAGGGTGATCTGGCGCGGCGCTCGCTCGATCTCGGCGACGTTGATCATGACGACTTCGACACCGTATTGGCCGATTACGCGCGACGCTTGCAGCTGATGCGCGAAGGGGTGGACGACGAGGGCAACCGGCGGGCGATCGACGCGCGCTTGTGGCTGATCGGCAGCGGCGCCCTCCTGCCCACCGTCGAGCGACCCTTCGAGTTCTACGTTGAGCTGCTGCGGCGTGAATTGCCGCCGCGATGGCACCATGAGCTCAGCCCCATGCTGCGATTACGAGAACCCCTCTGGCCCACCGCCTGGCGTTGGTCGGCGATGTCGCCACCTGAGCGCTTCGCTGCGGTACTCGCCGGCGTCGCTCAGCAGCTGGACCCAGGCGACCGTTGCATGAGGCTTGGCGAACGGGACGGTGAGGCCCCGCGCTGGCAGGACCTGAAGGTGACGGGCTCGCCAGCGATGCGCGCCGTGTCCCTGTCAGGAGGCGCGCTTTTGGCGGCGACAACGCGGCGCTGTTGGGTGCACGAGATGGCCCTGGACGAGGCAGGCCAGTTCCTCGATTACGGCATCATTGCAGACGACACGCTGCGCGCCGTGTACCTCGGCGAGCGCTACGGGCAGGGCGCCGCGCTCGCGAGCCTAGTGGGCGCGCTGGTATTGGGCGCGCTGCTCGGTCTGCGGCTGCACGGACGCGTACGCCAGATCGAAGCCTTCAGCGATCAGGTACGACGAGGCGACCTATCGTCCCGATTGCCTGTGCGTGGGGCGGGTGATGACATCGATAGGTTGTGTGCCACGCTCAACGCTATGCTCGATCAGGTCGAGCAGCAGATCCGCGGCGTGCGCCAGGTATCGGATGACATCGCTCACGATTTGCGCTCGCCGCTCACGCGCTTGCGTAACCGCATCGAGCACCTCACGCAGGCAGCTGCTCCGCGGGCTGAGGATGTAGCGCAGATCGCCGAGGAGGCCGATCAGGTGCTGGCGACCTTTACCGCTCTGCTGCGTATCGCGCAGCTCGAGCAGGGCGGGCCACGCGAAGCGTTCACCGCTATCGACCTTGCGCAGATCTGCCGCGAGGTTACGGATCTGTACGAGCCCGTCTTCACCGACAGCCAGATTCAGTTGGTCGCGGCGTTGCCGCGCAGCGCATCGATCGTCGGTCATCGTGGCCTATGGGCGCAGGCGTTGACCAATCTCCTGGAGAACGCGCTGAAGTACGCATCGGGCAGCGCCAGAGTCACGCTGTCGATGCGCCGGGCGGGCTCCCGCTGGCACCTGGAGGTGCGCGATCAGGGGCCTGGGGTGCCGGAACACGCCCTAACGAAACTGACCGAGCGCTTCTATCGTGTAGAGGCGCACCGAGGGTCCGCGGGCACTGGGCTTGGCCTATCGCTGGTGGCGGCCGTAAGTGGCTTGCACGAGGCGGAACTCAGGGTGGCGAACGATGGCGGATTGGTGGTGACCGTGGCGATTCCGGCGGCACCGGAGGGCTCACAGTCGCCGGGATGAGGCGTGGCGTCTGGGCGGGCTCTTACTTTACATATTTGTATGATCCCTTAGTGCGAACTGTATGTCGCCGCAAAAACTGTCGCGCGTAGACTAAGGGCGTATGTTAAACGCCTAAGGAGTTCGTGTGATGGTAAATCAGCAACTTACGGGACCCATGGGGGTCGAAAGGGTGCTCGCGCCCCGCCTAGTGGTCCTCGCATCCGTGGTACCGCTGGCTGCCCTGGGTCAAGGGCTCAACTTCGACAACGTCACCTCGCAAGGGCATATCGACCTCGGTGCTCCGTCCGAGGGCGTCAGCGCAATCGACGTGGATCTTGACGGCTACATGGATCTGCTCGTGGTGCGACCCGACAGCACCTATGTCCTGTGGCGCAACGTCGAGGATCCGTCGCGGCCTGGCAATCGCAACTTCCTCGACGTCACCGCTGGCAGCGGCCTCGACGACACCGGGCTGCCACGCTCTAACGAAGTGCAGGCGGTAGTCGCCGCCGATTACGATCGCGATGGAGACCCAGACATCTACGGCTCATCGCGATCGGTGTTCGGATCACGCTTGGGGATTCTGTTCCGAAACGACGCTGGCCAGTTCTCCAACGTCACGGCGCTGGCGGGCGTGGAGCTGCGCAACGTGGAGAATACCTCGCCAGCCACCTGGAGCGATGTGGATCTCGACGGCTGGCCAGACCTGTTTATCGTTACCCCGGAGGCCGAGAACTTCCGCCTCCTGCTCAACAACGGCGACGGCAGCTTCCGCGACGCCTCGGACCGCGTGGCTGCGCCCTCGGTGCCGAGCTACGCCTATTCCGCCCTGTGGACGGATGTCGACCTAGACGGCTTTGCCGACGCCGTGGTCGGCTTCCAGGCAGGGTTCATGATGATCCTAAACAACGTTGCCGCCGAGGATGGCGGCCGCCAGCTTGCGGCAGGCCAGACCGTCGCCCTTACCGGCATCTCACCGATGGGCATCGCCGCCGGCGACTACGACGGCGATGGCGACTTCGACCTCGCCGTCAGTGTGGACGGCGTAGCGAACGGAATCGTTTACCGAAACGACGATGGCGTGTTCACGGCTGTCACTCCTTTTACCGTTGATTGCACCTGGGGCGTAAACTGGCTGGATGGTGACAACGACGGCGATCTGGATTTCTTTACCGCAGGCGACTGCCACAGCAATGAGTTCTTCCCAGACTTCCTGATCGAGAACCTGGGCGGTGGCCAGTTCGTCGACGTCTCGACACGTCTCGGCAGCACCCTTGATTTCAGCTATCACTCGCTAGTAGTTGATTACAACAACGATGGTCGCCAGGATCTGGTCGTCAACGACCCCTTCGCCCAGGTCACGGTGTACGAGAACACCAGTTCAGACGCCGGCCACTGGCTGAAGGTGAAACTCGACGGCCGTGGCAATACCAACCGCGAGGGCATCGGTGCATTGGTGCGCGTGGCCACCGGGGAACTGCAGCAGGTGCGCGAGGTGCGCAGCGGCTCGAGCGTCACCGCCACGGAAGACCTGCGTGCTCACTTCGGCCTCGGTGCGAGCGCCAGCGCGGACTGGATCGAGGTCGTTTGGCCGCGGGCGGGCGCGCTCGCCTCGCGCACGCAGCGCTTCGCAGGCCCCTTTGGCGCCGATCAAATCTTGACCTTGCGCCCGTCCGTCGGCGGTATCGCAGAAGGCTTGGATCTCACGGCGGCCCGGTGCCTCAACCGGACCACGGGCGAGAGCGTGGTGGCAGCGGTGGCCGGGGATGGCAGCTGGGACTGTGAGGCGAGCGGGTTGGTGGTGGGCGATGAGGATCGACTCATCGTGCTCCTGCGGGGCATCGCGTCCGCCGATACCGCAAGCGAGCTGCGCGGCGGTACGACGGGCTTCGCTGCGCGTGCCGTGCAGTGTCGCAACCTCAGCACCGGGCAGACGGTGGTCGCCCCGACCGACGGCGCGGCGGCGTGGGACTGCGCGAGTGCGGGTCTGACGTTTGATCCTGGTAATCAGCTCGTAATGCTCGCTTTCGGCGAGTACTAGCCTAGGCTGAACCATGACCTTCGGGGTCGGCAGCGGTCGGCGTCGTTCGTGCGTCATCGCCGCTGCCGGCCCGCTGGTTCATTATCGAGCGCCGCGTGAGTGAGGTAGGGTTGTCGCCTGGGCCTCCCGCTGGCCCTGCTCCGCGCCGGGAAGGAGTTGTCAAGTGTTGCTAAGTTGAGCGGCGAACCCCAGCAGCAGGTGATGGCTGCGGCGTGCCCGCGCGCCCTGCGCCAACCGATCGATATCGCCACCTTTCGTTGGCGATCGATCCCATGCGTCACGGCGCGGGTGGCGAGGGGGGTGCCGTCGGCCAGGGGGAGGGCATGGCCCTGTTCTATCGGCCGGAGACGGCGCAAAGTCTGGCAGCGCAGATCGAAGCCCTCGCCCCTGACCTGACAGATCGGACGACGCGGCGAGATCTCCTCGGGCTGCTACCGGCCAACGGCGCACGCTGCGCGCTCGACGCTGCACTGTGGGCGCTGGAGACGGAGCAGACGGGCGTGCCAGCATGGAGGCGGGCGGGACCCGAGTCCATGACCGCGACTCTCTTGGACACCGCCGTATAGCTGTTTGAGCAGCCCCTAGCGTCGAGCAACTGCAGCGCCGACGCACGCGAAGGCGCACCGCGCATGTCGCTCACGCTGGAGGGCAGTCGAGGCCTCGTCCGCTTCGAGACGCCCGATCCATTCCCGCCGGGTTGGTAGCGGTGCCCGGCCGAAGTGCCCGTCACGCGGTCGCGTCGACGGCATGCGGCTACCCCATAGCGCTCTCCCGCTGAAATCACACGGCGCAATTTGACACTAAGTCCACGAATGCACATCATTCTCATTCGTATTCGTACTGAGAGTGACCTCGATGGACCTGACGACCTCCGCGCGCCCCTCGGCATCCGAACCCACCACCGCCCGCCGCCCGCAAGCGCGCTATTCCCTAGGTCGATGCACCGCCTTGGCGATCGCTGCCTACGCCGGTTCGACGCTCACGGTGGTGGCTCAGGAGAGCGAGAACGGGTCGGTCGATGAGGAGATCATCGTCACCGGCCGCTTCCAGAACTCCCTGGTCAACCGCTTGCCGATCACCATTGAGGAGCTGCCCTACTCGCTCGACGTGATCGATCGCAGTTTCCTCGACGAGCGCGGCTTCGTGCGTCCCCTGGAGGCCCTGCAGACGATCCCCAACGTGGTGATCAGCGGCGACCAGTTCAGCTCTGGCGGCCTGAACTTCCTGGTCCGCGGCTTCGATGCTTCGATCCTCGTGAACAACCGGCCCGAGACCAGCAGCCGCGGCTTCGGTCGCCGCGACAACGCCTTCGTCGAGCGCTACGAGGTGTTGAAGGGGCCCGCGTCGATCAGCCTCGGACCGGTGCTGCCCGGCGGCATCATCAACACGGTGACCAAGCTGCCCGAACTCGATCCCTTCGTCGACGTCGAGCTGCGCGGCGGCAGCTTCGGCACCATTCGCGGGATGATCGATGCGAACGGCGGTGCGCTGTTCGGCACGGACGCAGTGCGCGGACGCTTGACCGTGGCCTACGAGGATGCCCAGTTCGCCGCCGACAACGCTGCCCGCGAGACCTTCGCCGTGCGCCCGGTGGTGGAGATCGACTTCTCGCCGCGCACCCGCTCGAACTTCAGCATTGCCTACCGCGACTTGGACACGGTGCCCGACCTGGATTTCCCCATCTTCCAGGACGGCTCGATTCCGGAGGCCTTCGAAAACGATGTCTTCTTCGGGCCGCCGGACAACGTGGGCGGGCAGGGCGATGACATCCTCGTCGACGGTGAGGTGCAGCACGAGTTCCTGGACAACCTGAAGCTCACCGTGCGCGGTAGCTACCAGGACACGAACCTCGACTACCAAAACTCTCAGGGCCTCTACAACTACAACTTCGATGAAGGGCTGCCCGGCATCGCGCCGAGCAACCCGGTTGGCAACTTCTACTCCTCGACCGGCTCCTTCGATGAGGAAGTCACCTACTTCGATGCGCAGCTCGCCTGGTCCACATCGATCGGCAGCGCCGAGATCGACTTCGTGTTCGGCGGCACGCTGCAGGAGACCAACGGCCTTTCCACCTTCGGCTTCGACGGCTTCAACGCCGTCGTCGACATCACTGACCCAGACTTCGACACGGTGCCCGTGCCGGTGAACACGGTGGAGCCGACGCCGTTCTTCGACTTCACCACGGAGCTGGCGTCCCTGTACGCGGAGGTGATCTTCCGTCCCACGCCACGCCTGACGATCCCTGTAGGCGTGCGCTTCGACGACCTCGAGAACACCCTGCGCGACCCGACGTCTGGCGGCGATGACCTGGCTGAGGATGACTTCGTGCAGGAGACCGTGGAAGAGGACGACGACGTGTCCTTCCGTATTGGTGCCACCTACTCGGTGACTGAGCACGCCAACGTCTACGCGAGCTTCGCCCAGTCCTTCGTCCCCCAAAGTGGGGTCCTGCGCTCGGGTAACCCGGTGGGGCCGGAGACGGCGGTTAGCTACGAGATCGGCACCAAGGCGAGCTTCCTGAACGGGCGGCTGCGCCTGCGCGCCGCCGCCTTCAATACCGTGCGCCAGGACGTCGCCAACAGTGATCCGAACAACGGCGTCGACGAGTTCTTCGTGGTAGCCGTGGGTGAGCAGCGTCACCGGGGCTTCGAACTCGCGCTCAATGGCCAGATCGCGCCCGGCTGGGACATCGACCTGAGCTACGGCTACCTGGATGCGGAGTTCACCGAGAACCTCGACGGGCTGGAGGGCCTTCGCCCCAGCGTGGCGCCGGACAACACCTTCAGCGCGTATACGTCGTACCGGTTCCAGCAGCCGAACCTCAGCGGACTGCAGATCGGTGGCGGTGTGCGCTTCCTGGATGATCGGCCGGGTTCCACCGGCAGCGGCCTGACCTACGATGGCTACACGCTGGTCGACTTCTTCGCCTCCTATCGCTTCAACGAGCGCTACCGGCTGCAGGTGAATGTGAACAACTTGCTGGATGAGTCGTACCTCGAGTCCGTCGGTAACAGCGGCCGGCCCAACGGCGGCTTCAACTTTGGCGAGCCGCTGGTGGTGCTCGGTACCCTCAATGTGACCTTCGGGGGGCGCTAGGCACGGCCGCCAGGCCACGGGTGCATCGCTGTGCTCCGGTGCCAAGGACGCGATGGCTATCCAACTTAGGCTGTTAGTCGCGGCGATTGCGGCGATTGCGGCGATCGCGCCGCATGCGGCTGCGGCGGCGGAGCGTGCTTACGATCTCGTCGAGGTGCGGGAGCAGATCGAGGCCCTCCACGAGGGCCTCGCCGTTCCCGCGCCAGGCTGGGGATTCAGTGCGGACGGCATGGGCGTGTGCGTCGGCTACCGCGTCTTTCGCAGCGAGGACGGCGCGGCATCGACGCACGCAGATCCGCAAGCCCTCGTGGCGGGGGATCGTCCCTGCGAGTTCTACGGCGCGAAGCCCGGTGGGCTTCAGTGGCGAGTGCGCGATGGCGCGCTCGTCGAGCTGGCGTCGACGCGGCCCCCATCGCCCAGGACGGTGCGCGGGATGTTTCCCATGTGGGGGTGGGACCGTCGGGAGCGCCTGTCGCCGGACGGTCGCTACTTCGCCTCGCTGCTAGGTCCGGACCTCGCTCTGCGCAAGGTGGGTGAGGCCAACGCCGTTGCAATCACCGACGACGGCACCTCGCCCGCTCCCTACTTCCTGGGCAGCGACATCTGGGAGGCGTCCGCGAGCATCTTCTCACCTACGGCTCGCTACTTCGTCGGCCGTCGCCACGACAGCACCGAGATGGTCCCGATGCGCGCGCTGGATCCCTTCGCGCACGAACTCCTCGAGTTTCGCTACTGGGGCCGCGTCGATCAACCCCTGCCACGCACCACCCTCGTGGTGGTGGACGCCGACAAGGCCGATGTAGCGCTCACGGTGCCGCCACCGCCAAGCGATCGCTACCGATTCTTCATCGAGTGGGCCGCCGACGGCGAGCGCTTCCTCGTCATCGATGTGGCGCGCGATCTAAGCGAGTACGTGCTCAGTGAGATCTCGGTGGCCGACGGCAGCGTGTCGATCCTGCACATGCAGTCCAGCGAGCGCGCCGTGAAGTGGCCCGGCGGCCCGCAGACGGCGCGCTACCTCAACGGCGGCGATGAGGTGCTCTGGCGCTCGGATCACACGGGATACTTCCATTACTACCTGATCGACCGCGAGGGTGGAGCGCCCACGCGCCTCACGACCGGGGCGTTCGACGTGGTTGATTTCATCGCCCACGATGACACGACGGACCGCTTCTACTTCACCGCCGGCACGGCGGAGCGGCCCCTCGATCGACAGTTGCTGCGGGTGACGCAGCGAGCCGAGGGGGCGCATGAGCAACGCTTCCTCACGAGCCGCCCGGGCGTGCATTCCATCAACGTGGCGATCGACCAGGATCGCTTCCTCGATCTGCATTCAGCCGTCGACGAGCCACCCACGCTGCGCCTGCGACGCCTGCAGGACGGGGCGGTGCTGAGCACTCCCTTCGAAGCGTCCGTACCCGCGGCACGCAGCACTTGGCCCTCGCCGGAGCCGTTTTCCATCGCCGGATCCTTAGGGCCGCACAGTGTGACCGGGATGATCTTCCGCCCCCCGGACTTCGATTCCGAGCGTCGCTACCCGGTGATCGAGCGCGTCTACGGCGCGCCTTCTCTGCTGGCGACCCCGCTCGGCTACTACGGATTCGGCGAACATGGCAGTGGGTCTGACTACACGAGCGTCATCGGCATGCTCGTGCGCGCAGGCTTTGTGGTGGTGACCATCGACGGCGCCGGCACGCCCGGGCGAGGTAGGGCGATCCGCCAAGCCACCTACGGGCGCTGGCCCGAGGGGCAGGTGTCGGAGCACCTATCGACCTTGCAATCATTGGCGATGGAGCGCCCGTGGATGGACCTGTCACGCCTCGGCATCGCTGGTAACTCCTGGGGCGGCTTTTCGGCGCTGCTGGCCGGGATCGAGGCGCCGACCGCCTATCGCGCCGTCTCGGTCAGCGTGCCGCAGACGAGCTTCACGGATCACACGGCCTTCATCGAATTTGTGCTCGGTGCGCCGGGAGAGCACCCGCAAGCCTACGCGCGGGGTGAGCTCAGCGAGCGCTTGGCCGGGTGGCAGGCATCACTGCAGCTCATCGCCGGTACCAGCGATGTGAACGTGCCGATCAGCAATACGCATCGCATGTTGGATGCGCTGGCTGAGCACGGAAAGCCCTACGATCTGGTGCTGTTCCCCGGCACCAATCATGCGCACGAGGGACGGGGCGACCGCTACGCCTACGCGATCGCGTCGATGGTGAGGTTTTTCCAACGGGAGTTGGGCGGCGCGCAAAGTCTACAGTAGGCGGCGGTCTCCCGGAATAGCTCGTCGAACACGTTGTCAACGAAGGGTCCCACGTTGGTGCGGCCGGACGGGTGCGCAGAACAGCCCGATGGTGGTGAAGTCTGCACTCAGCGCTGCCAGGCGAACGATGTCCCCGAGCATGCGCTCGCCTAAGTGGCGCGAGGGGCGTGGTGAACGCAACGCGCACGCGAATCTCTCCGTGGCGCGATTTCTCTAGCGAAAGCTTGGTGAGGCCCGCAACCATAGGCGCCGCTAGGTGGGGCTTCACCCTCTCCCTCGACGACCTGTCCGTCGAGGACGATCAGCGCGAGAGCCGTGTGCCGAACGACTTGCCCTGCGGCGTCAGCGTGGGTTGCCAGCCCCCTATCTTCAGAACTCCTCGATCGCCGTCTCGTCGCGTGATCATTGCGACCAAAACTCAGGGAGATGTGTCTTCAGGGTGAGCGCCCTCGGGATTCGCGAGCTCACCAGTGTGCAGTGGGTTCCCAGATGATGCCAACACCCCAGAGATGATGGGAACATCGGCACTGGCGGCGGCCACCATGGCGCACTGGTCCCGGTGTGGCCTGGCCCTGGCCCGATGTTGGCGCGTAACCTCTACGTTCAGACTGTGCAAAGGACTCGCCGTGCGCTCACCCCTCGTATTCCTCAGCTTCTTCCTACTCGCTGCCTGCGCTGATCAGCCTGAGCCGATCAGCGAGGACCTGCGCTGCCAGTTGGGCACGTATCGCATGGCGTCCGGTGCGCTCATCGACATCGGTGTGTCCAGCGCCGACCACCTGCGTTGGCGAACTCTCGATGGCCGCGTCGGTCGCGTAGCCTTGGCCGACGAGGCGGGCGTATGGACGGGCACGGCAGGATGGACGACGCAGCCTCACCCGGCCCGCATTCACCTCGGGGAGTGCAGCGACGCGCAGATCCGCGTCGAGGGCATCGCGGGTGTCGACGGGCAGGGTGAGCGCGTGGCGGTGGACGCCGTGGGCACCCGCTTCCAGGGCGTCGGGGAAGAGCTCGCCGGTCGCCTAGTACTGCCGAAAGGTAAAGACGCCGTCCCCGTGGTCGTCCTGGTGCACGGCTCGGAAGACTACAGCGCCCTCGACTACTCCTACCATCAGCGCATGCTGCCCGCCCAGGGCATAGGTGTATTCGTCTACGACAAGCGTGGTACCGGGGGATCCACCGGCGAGTACACGCAGGACTTCGATCTCCTTGCCGGCGACGCTGCCGCCGCGCACCGCACGGCTCTTGAAATGGCAGGTGATCGGGTGGCGTCGAGCGGCTACTTCGGTGGCAGCCAGGGCGGTTGGGTGGCGCCGCTGGCCGCCACGCTGAGTGAGGGCGATTTCGTCATCGCCAGCTACGGCATGGCCGAGGGACCCCTGGCGGAGGATCGCGACGAAGTGCAGCTTCGCTTGCGTGAGGCGGGCTACGGCGAAGACGTGCTGGCGAAGGCGCGCGAGGTGACGGACATCACCGGTCGCCTCCTGGCCTCGGACTTCCAGGATGGCAAAGAGGATCTCGTGCGCGTGCGCAAAGCCTACGAGGATGAGGACTGGTTTGCCCACATCGAGGGTGGGGTCTCCTGGGACATGGTGATCCGACCCCTGTGGCAGTTCCGCATCGGCTACTTCTTTCTCAGCAAGGACACGAGCTGGGAGTACGAGCCCGTGCCCGTGCTGCGCTCGATCGACGCCCCCATGCTCTGGGTGTTGGCCGGCAAAGACCGGTCGGCACCGTCCGCGCAAACGCGCGTGATCCTCACGGAGCTGCAGAGCGAGGGCCGCCCGATCGACGTCGCCTTCTTTCCCGATACGGACCACGGGATCGTCGAGTTCACAGAGGACGAGCAGGGCGAGCGCCAAATGACCGGGTACGCGCCTGGGTACTTGCCGTTAGTGAGCGACTGGATCAGGTATCGCCGCTTCGAGGCAGCCTACGAGGGCGCTGAGGTGGCGCCGCGGCGTGGGGCGAGTGATACGCCCTCGCGGTGAGGGCGTCACGGGCGTCGAGCGCAGGGATGTCAGCGCCGCGCGAAAGGGCTCGTCAACGGACGCAGCCAACGTGGGCGATAGGCGATGACCAGTGTCACGGCGAGGCCGGCAGCACCGAGCAGTAGGGGCCACAGCAGGGCGGCGAAACTGCCGCCATCGCGAGCCACGCATAGCACGAGGGCGAGCCCCATCAGCCCATATGCCAGGGGTCGGGCGGTGGTGCGGATCGCGCTAGGGTACGGCGCTGCCGTTACCGCACGCCAGTTGCGCTGCTGGCTGAGGGCGAGCAGCGCCGCCGACAGCATGCAGCTCGCGCTGGCCAACGCTAGCAGCAAGGTCTCCACCGCGTGTAACGCTACTTGACCGCGAGCCCGGGCGAGTCCCCGGGCACCGGCAGGGCGTCGGGTGCCTGTCGCGTGGAGCCTGTCGAGACCGCCGGGCGGGTGAGCCGGCGCGCGGTGGCGATGGCGGCGGCGGCGAAGGCGATGAGCACGAGATCCATGGCGAGGATCGCCCAGTGACCGGTCAAGGCGGCGGACACCGGATTGTCTGCGGTGGTCAGCCAGTTCAGCACGGGGGCGGCAACGGCGAGGGCGCCGATCACCCACGCCTGCTCGCCCCACGCGGGGCGGCCACGAATGGCAGCGTGCACGAAGGTGCCTATCCAGACGATGAAGAAGACGAGG
Organism: Pseudomonadota bacterium; assembly: GCA_039193195.1. NCBI lineage: Bacteria > Pseudomonadati > Pseudomonadota > Pseudomonadota bacterium. The sequence goes on along the minus strand of JBCCWS010000022.1, from coordinate 11,445 downwards.
GCTTCCAAATCGGCGCGGGCGTGCCCTTCGGGACCCCCGAAGATCGCGAGCAGCCGGTTGAAGACGAGATAGGCGACGCTCGCCAGGATGATTCCGGCCACGGTGCCTACGCTCAGCGAATCCACCACGCGCACCTTGAGCGGGTCGGCCTTGCCGGCGCGCGTCGCCCGCCGTGAGGCCGACCAGAAGAGAAAGCCCGTGCCGATCATCACGCAGGCGCCGAGCCCGGCGGCGAAGTAAAACCAGCGCAGGGCGACGTGGCGAAATTGCACGAAGTGCAGACCCTCGAGCCACTGCCTGGCGTGGAAGATAGGTGATGGGGTGAAGTCGGCAAGCTGCTCGCCGGTGACGCCGTGGAAGTAGACGATGTCCTGCCCCATTTCCACGCGCTGTTCGGGGAAGGTGCGACGCACAGCCACCAGGGCGTTGGCATCGCCCGCGTGTTGGATGTTGAGGCCATCAGCGCGGGCCGGTTGCCCGTAGCGCTCGGTCCAGATCGCCTCGGCTTGTGCGAGCAGCGGCGCGATCGCGGTGAGCTCCCCGGGCTCGCCGAGCGCCTTCTGCTCGTAGTGGGCGTAGTGGTCGGCGTGATCGTACAGGGCGACCGTCTCGTCGCCGGCGAGGTCACGGGCGAACTGCCACGGCAAGGAGGCGTACCAGCCGGCGAAGATGATCAGCCCGGAGAGGGCGAACATGAAGGTGAACGGCAGCAGGAGCACGCCCGTGACGTTGTGCAGATCGAGCGTTGAGCGTCGCACGTGCTTGCGCGGGCGGAAGGTGAAGAAGTCGACGAAGATCTTGCGGTGGATGATCACGCCGGAGATAAGCATGGTCAGCATGCTGAGGGCGGCGAAGCCGACCAGCCAATAGCCGAGGTTGCCGGGGATGTGCAGGCGGAAGTGAAAGGGGAAGAAGAAACTAGTGCCGGCGTGGGAGTCTGGCTCGCCGAGGAACTCGCCGGTGCTCGGCTCGATGATGCGGGCGATGTACTGCGCCTCTTCCTCGCTTTCCTCGCCGCTGCGCGCCGTCGTGCCCTCCTGGGCGGCGGCGTAGCTGACGTAGCCGGTCATCACTGGCGTGCGTGCGGTGGGCAGGGAGAGGTAAATGCCCTCGATCGGCAACTCGGAAGGCGCGGCGCTCAGGGCCTCGATGGCACTGTCTATATCGATGGCGCTCGGCGCGGGGACAGGCGCGGCTGAGCCGCGCATCTGCGGCATCATCCAGCGATCGATCTCCTTGTCGAACACGGAGAGCGTGCCCATCCAGAAGATCGTGAACAGCAGGGCGCCGACCACCACGCCGGTCCAGGTGTGGAGCCACTCCATGGAGTCTCGAAAACCGGGCTGGCGTTTGCTCACGGCGTGAGTACCTCGCTCGGGGCTAGCGTGGAGGCAGCGGCCATCGTGATCACCGCGAGGGTCAAGATGATGAGGGACGGGCGCCAGTGCGGTGGGGCGCTGAAGCCCCAGATCACGATGCCGACGTACACGAGGAAGCCGACCATGGACGCTAGCAGCATAGCATCGTCCAGGGGCATCCCCGAGGCGTGCATGGCGATCCCGCCGAGGGCGGAGAGCCCGCCGGTTAAGGCGTAGCCGCCCGCGACGATCAGGGCCACCCGGGTGGCCATCGCCACGGCGGCGCGAAGGCCCTCTTGCTCGGTGTCCGTTTCGCTGTTCACGCCACCTGCCATCGGCATTACCGCACTGCACTGCCGCCATCTTGGTTGCATTCGTACCCGGTCGCAAATGATTCGCGTTTGCGGGGAAGCAATGCCTCATCTCATTTTCAGGAACGGCAGCTAACCCCCTGACCTGGCGCAGATTCCCCAGCGGTCATGGGGTTTTCTTAGCGCGATCTCCATCCTCGAGTGCGCATTTGCTTTCGCCAGTTTGCAGCCGGTCAAAAACCTCGAGGGAGGCTTCGAGCCGTACTTCCCCCTCAATGTCGATCTGACCGTACCCGAGGAGATCACCACCGGCACCTTCATCGGCTCGGCGAGGAATAGCCTTAACAATGAGTACGTTTACGCCGTAGCGCAGGTGGTGCACGACTTCCTCGACAACCTCAAGCTCACGGTGCGCGGTAGCTACCTCGATACCGAAGGCGATCAGGCCTACGGCAACGGCTTCTACCGCTGCAGCTACTACGACGACTACAACCCGGACTACCAGTTCAACGGCATCCCCTTCGACGATCGCACCGGCAATCGCTACGGGTTCGTCCGCGCCAACGAGGAGGAGCAGGTGTACCTCGACGTGCAGCTTGCCGGCGCCTTCGACCTCTTCGGCCAGAAGCACGACGCGCTCCTCGGCTTCACCTACTCAGACCGTGAGTCTTTCAACACCAATTTCCTCACGGAAGATCTGGGCATCGTCGTCCTCACCGATCCCTCCACCTTTATCGGCCCGGCGATCACCCTCGAGCTGCCCGAAGACGCCGATGGGTTCAACAACCAGGACGAGCTGACCTCTGTCTACGCCGAGGTCTACTTGAGGCCCCACGAGCGCATCACCGTGCCCTTCGGCTTCCGTTGGGATGAGGTGGAGGAGTCGCGTGCCACCTCTCGCTTCGCCACGCCGGAGGTGCGCACGGAGAGCGATACCACGATCAAGACGGGCATCAACGCCAGCATCACGGACTCCGTGCGCGTCTTCTACAGCTATGCAGAGTCCTTCGTGCCCCAGGCCCAGCTCTCGCGCACGGGATTTCTCAACCCCGAGCGCGGCCGGGCGCACGAGGTGGGCGTGAAGTACCGCGGACCGCGCGGCCTGTCTTTCGATGCCTCCGTGTTCGAGATCACCCGCGAGGACCTGGCCGCCTTCGATCCCACCAACGAGCCGGGCGATGGCTTCTTCGTCGCCGCCGGCGGGCAGCAGAGCACGGGCTTCGAGGTCAGCGCCAGCGGAAACGTGACCGACACGATCTCGATCAGCGTGAACTTTGGCTACAACGACGTGGAGATCACCGAGGAGATCTTCGGCAACATCGGTCAGGTGTGGCTGATCCCCGAGTACAACGGCAGCGCGTACATCGACTACAACTCGCTCAGCACGGGCTTTCGCGGCTCCATCGGCGTGCGCTTCACGGGCGATGTGCCCCTGCGCTTCCCGACGGTGTTCGTTCCGCACCGCGATCTCGGCTTCGTCGACGGCTATGCCATCGCCGATCTGATGCTAGGCTATCAGTTCAACAATTCTTGGGACGTGCAGCTGAACGTGTTCAACGCCCTGGACAACGAATACCTGCGGGCCTTCGGCTTTGGCTTCGGTGCCGGCGGTGGCTTCACCTTCGGCCAGCCACTGAATGCTCAACTTCAGGTGCGGTGGAGCTATTGAGCGATTCCCGGTCTGATGCGTCCGCCGCGCCCGCACCGACCACCGGCCGAGGCTGGTACGAGGCGGGGAAGGAGAAGCAGCGTGCGGGCGACCTCGCCGGCGCGCTGGATGCGTTCCGTCGGTCCCTGAAGCTCAACCCCCACGCCGCCGCAGCCTGGATCGGCCTCGGCGAGGTGCTCGACGCCAACCAGCAGCCCCGCGATGGCCTCGAGTGCTACAGGCGTGGGGTGGCCGCGGAACCCAAGAGCGCGGTGGCCGCCACCAGGCTCGCGCGCGCGCTTCAGGCACTCGGTATGGTCGAGGGTGCACGCCGCGCCTACGACCAGGCGCTGGCCCTCGACCCCACCTCACGGTCGGCCCGGCTCGGACTGGGGGAGCTGTGTGAAGACCAGGGAGATCCGCAAGCGGCTGCTGATGCCTATCGCGGCGTCTTGGCACGCTATCCGGACCATGGGGAAGCGCTAGCGAATCTGTTGGGCCTTGGGCGCAGCGTGGACATCAGCGATGAGATTGCCCTCGCCGAGCAGCGCATGGCGGCCGCCGAGGACCGCGACCGTGCGCTGATCGGCTATGGGCTAGGAAAGGCGCTCGATCGCCTGCAGCGCTACGACGAGGCCTTCACCGTGCTCACCGCTGCCAACGCGGCCCGCCGCAGCCTGGCGGGGCCGTTCGTTCCGGACGCCTTCGAGACGCGTGTACAGCGCCTAACGGAGATCTTCTCCGCTGAATTCTTTCATGGGCGTACCGGGTGGGGGGCCGCCGCGACGGCGCCTGTGTTCATCGTCGGACTGCCGCGCTCGGGCACCACGCTCACCGAGCAGATCCTGGGGGCCCACCCCGCCTGCTTCGGGGCGGGCGAGCTAGGCGTGCTCGCGGACCTCGCGACGGGCACACCAGATCGCCTCGGCCGCGCCGAGCCGCCCTGGCCCGAGAACGCACCGGACCTCTCCGACGCGCAGGCCCAGGCCCTGGGCAACGACTACGCGGCGCAGGTGACGCGTTTGGCGCCGCCGGGCGCTGTGCGCATCATCGACAAGCAGCCCCTCAACTTCTGGCAGCTCGGGTTGGTGGCGATCGCCTTGCCACACGCGAAGATCATCCACTGCACGCGGGACATCCGCGACAACGGATTTTCGATCTACTCGCAGAACTTCAACGTGCACCAGCGCTGGTCGACGGACCTCGAGGACATCGCGACCTACTGGCGTGGCTACCGGCGGCTGATGGCGCACTGGGGGGAGGTCACGTCGCTGCAGATGATCGAGGCGCCCTACGAAGCGATGGTGCAAGACCCGGAACGCCAGGCACGCCGCCTGCTGGACTTCCTGGAGTTGCCGTGGGATCCGAGCGTGCTCGCCTTCCACGAGAGCTCGCGGGCCGTGCAGACGCCGAGTCGCTGGCAGGTGCGCCAGCCCATCTACACCTCCTCGAAGGCGCGCTGGCAGCACTATGAGACGCACCTAGCGCCACTGATTGCTGCGGCGTGTGAAGCGGAAGGTCAGACCCTAGTGGGCCGCTCGGTAAACAAGGTGACGCTCAGCGAGTAGCATGGGCGCCAGGGCAAGGCGGTCAAATGCGGCCATAGCCGAGCTATGGCTGCATTTGACCAACGCCGCGATGGCGCCCGTGCTACTCGCCCTTCGGGTCTGCCCAGGGGCAGCGTCCGCGGCGTTGCATCGCTTGCCAATGGCGATGCCACTGGCTGCGCGACGCGCCTTACTGACGCTGCCCCTACGCAGACTGAGCGTTACCTTATTTACCAAGCGGCCCACTAGAGCTAGTGTCCTGAGTTGGAAGTTCGTTGATGAATTCGCAGGCGAGTTTTTGTGCCTGAGCGCGGCGCGAGGACGAGCGTGGCAGGTCCCACGGGAGGAGGAGCAACGTGTTCAGGGGCGAAAAGGTGCCGCGAATTCATCAACGAACTTCTAACTCAAGACACTAGGGTAGGGTGCGCGGGGCTTCTCGGTCCCGAACCAGCAGGGCCTCAGCGTACGGGAGTGGGCTCGCGTGCCGGGAAACTCCAAGCCACTGTATCGCGAAGGATTGCGGGCATCGTGATGCGACCGCCCCCATAGAGCGATCAGCGAGAGCCCCCCGCGCGCCGGCGAAGCAGCAGCCCGAGCGCGCCCGCCAGGAGGGGCAGGGTGCCCGGCAAGGGCACGAAGGCGGCGTCGTTTAGGGCGGTGAGCACTAAGTCTCCGGTCTGCCCGTCGAAGGTCAGATCGAAGACGAAGTCAGGAGCGATACCCGGGAACGCGAACTGAGCCGTATCCAAGCCGAGCACTTCCCCTGCGGTGAGCAAGGCCAGCTGATCACCGGTCTCGAGCAAGAAGCCGTCGCTCAGCAGAAGTTCGACTCTCCCTGTTGAGAGGTCCGCGCTACCGCTCACCTCGAGTACGTCGAACTGCCCTGCGTCCAGGCCGAAGATCTCTGCGCTGAGAGTCCCATCCAGGTCGAGGCTGCCGTCGATGCTCAGGATACCTGCGGAATTGCCCGGCGCCAGCCGGCCGCCGTTCGTAATGAAGACATCTCCCTCGATGAGGCCGCCATCACCCTCCAGATGCCCGCCGTCGTTCACGAAGATCTCCGAAGCGATTAGGCGCCCTGCCGTGGAGACGTTGAGCACGGCCGTGCTGCTTACCACGGCACCTAACTGAACGATGCCGTCACCTTCGCCGGCATTCGCATCGATCACCCCAAAGTCCGACACGCTTAGCTCCGTGAGGCTCCCTACGCCGTTGGCGAACAGATCGATAAGTGCGCCGTTCTGGGCCGCGAGACGAAGCGTTGAGCCAGCGCCGTGTACGGAGACCCGATTGGTGCGCTGTCGATCGCTCTCCCCGGAGAAGGCGTCACCGATAAACAGGGCTGGGTCCGCGCCCGTGAGCAGCAGCTGACCCGCGGTATTCACATCGACGTCGCCAGCCCCCTCGGCGAGACCGACGGCGAGGAACCCCTGCTGCTGGATAAGTCCGCCGGTGCTGATCTGCACCTCCCCCCGAGCCTGAGTGCCGAAGCCGACGTAAGCGGCCAGGTCGCCGATCATCTCGGCGCCATCGCTAACGGTGAGCACGCCGAACCCAACTTCGGTGCCAGTGGCCAGGTTGGGATCCACGTTGGCGGCGCCAATCGCAAAGCCGCTGCCGACCGCACGCGCGCCCGCAGTCAGCAGCATCTCGCCGGTGACTGCGCCGCCCGGCGTGCCAAAGCCCTCAAGCACACCCAGATTGCCGACGATGAAGCGTTCGTTGACGGAGATCTCCGTGCCGGCGTCGCGCACGATGAGTGACCCTCGCGTGCCTTGCTCCAGTCCCGCCCCATTGCCGACGATGACGAAGCATGACCCGTCGGCGTCCAGGCATGTGGAGGCGTCCACCACCGCACCGGTGTCTACGATAAGTTCACCGAAGGCGTCGGCACCGTTTGCGATGACGAGGGAGCCGAAGCCTGCTCGCTGCGAGCCGAGCAGCTCCAGGCGGGTGCCAACGCCGGAGATCTGTACCGAGGCGAAGCCCGAGGCCTGGAAGGCCTCGCTCACCGTGAGGCGGTGACCGGTGGACTGGAAACCGCCGCTCAGCGTGAGGCGTGCGCTGTCGTTGAATCCAGCAATGAGAATGTTGTCACCGAAGTCCACCAGCGCCTCGGGGCTTGGGTCCGCGTCAATGATCTCGAACGTGATCGGATCCTGGATGACGATCGTGCCCGCCAGGGTGACTTCGCCGGCAACTGCCATTGCACTGGCCATCATCACGCTCGTGATGCACGCGACCGCGGCGCGGCGCGTCAGGGTGGGTATGCGCACGACGGGCTCCTCTCTGAGGCGGAATGGACTAGGGGGTAGTGTCCGCAGATAGACACTTATCTCAGTCCCCTGGCCGGCGCTGGCGCGCTCGACGTACGCGGACAGCTCGGCTCGTGTTGTGAAGGGCGGGCGCGGGAGGGAGGTGAGCGTTCGATGCACGGCGGTTGTGGGCACGCACGCATCTCCTCTCGTCGGGCGCTCTACTTGATGCGAGGAAACTCCCTCGGTCGCAGCGCGACTGTCGACCCCGACAGGGGCAATCCGCACCCGATGAGTACTCCTTACACAAGGGAAGCGCCCGAAGTGTTGGCGCTGTCACTGTAGATCCTGATGAGGTGATGTATGAGTACTCGCTTTCGATCATCCCGCGATCGAGCCCTTGCTTTGCGATCCGTCTTCGTTGCAGCGGTGGCCCTCGCTGCTGCGCCCGCTAGCGCGCAGCTATGCACTTTCGTCGTCGACCCCTTCCCCACCGGAGGCTCCGGCAAGCCGGCTGAGGGCTTTCCTGCGATCTTCGGCCCTCAAGATCACCGCTACGTTCACTCGAGCACGCACCTTCAGGGCAACCGTGCGCTGGAGAAATGGGCCGGTGGCCTGGTCTACAACCCGGTACCAACGATCTTCTCAGGCTTCACCAGCGCCATGGCGATCCACAACCCCGATCCATCCGCGGTGTGTGATGTGGATGTCGACACTTTCGATGAGCGCGGCAACCCGACACAGACGGATTCTCTCCAGATCCCGCCCGAGCAGTTCCGCACCGTCACGCCGGTGAACCTGAGCTCAGTCTCTGGCGTCGGCTCCGCGCGTATTCGGGTGACCAACCCGCAGGACTGCCCGGGCATCGTGGGCACGACGCTGATGCACACCAACGATGTTGCAGGCCTGGTCGACCCGGACGACTTCACGCCTGGCGCCTCCTCGGCGCAGCAGCTTCAAGTCAAGCCCGAGACCTCGGAACTGTGGTGGGGTCCGCTGCCGGTCACTAGTAGCTCCGCCGTCGACTTCTTCAACGGAAACTTGCCGACGTTTTGGATAGTCAACCCGAACGATGTCCCCAACACGATCACGATCGACGTGGACTTCTTTGACCGCAACACCGGTTTCGTCGTCAACCTTCCGTGGCGCACGATCACCTTGCCGCCAAACGGCACTCTGCTGGACATCACTGGATCGCACCTATTGTCTATCGGAGGCGCGGCGCCTGGGTTCTTCGAAACCGCCCTAAGCCTGCTGCTGCCGGCAGTCGGGGCCGACTTGGACGTCACGGTGCACGTGGCCAGCGAACAGGGGCTACCGATCCTCGGCGACGGCATCATGACCGACTTCTTCGGTGACGATGGCGCCGACAATCTGGCGCTCAACACGCGCTACCGCATGGCGACGACGATGATGGCCAACGACCCCAACTGGGTCCTGGTCAACCCGGACTTCAGCTTCGATCCTGGCCCCGGCGGTATCATCCAGACGCTGATGGGCGTCTCCAACGTAGGCAACGCGGATGCCGGGCCCGTGACCGTGCAGTACTTCGATGCCAACGGCACGCAGATCAGCTCCGGCACGCAGGCGAGCCTACCGCCGGGCCAGACGCTGCGTCTGCAGCCGGGCACTCTCGGCTATCCTGCGGGGCAGACCGGCTTTGGCTGGGTACGCATTCGGGGCTGTACTCCCACCACCCAGCTCGTGGGGTGGACGGTACGCGAAGTGCAGGATCTGGGAGAGCCAGGCACGCTTCAGTTCACGAAGGCGTATGGCGAGACGCTGCTGGGCATCACCGGGGCTGAGCCGGGCAACGGCATCGGTGTGGGCAACACCACGCGTAAGGTCAAGCCGATCGGACGTACCACCCCGTCGTTCCCCTGGCCGGGCTACATGACCTTCGTCAACAACTCCGTGGGCAACATCGGACGCTATAGTTTTGAGCTTTTCGACCAGCTCACGAGCACGAGCTGCGGTTCCACGGGCCTGTTCATCGGCCTGCCCTGGGGCGAGACTTCGTCCACCTACGAGGACACCTTCGGCTTCTGCTTCGGCAACGTCAGCGGCGCTGTCGATCACGCCACAGGCGAGATCGAAGGCATCGGTGTGTTGGGCGACCCGTACAGCGAGTACGCTATCCCGGACTTCGCCGGCAACTAGCGAGTAGCGCTGCTAGGACCGAGATACTAAAGACCCCCCTCGGGGTCTAGGTCGACGTGCGGCCCTCGTTGCTCTGCGGCGGGGGCCGACCGTTACGCACGGCGCGTCAACCGCCCGCCAGCCCGCCGGTGGGCGAGCAGAAAGCCGGCTTGTTCAAGCCTTCACCCAAGCACGGCTCCAGGATGGCGTGGATGGCGTCCAGGAGCGCTTCGTGCGACACGCTTTGGCGGCTGCACAGGATGCCTGCGCCCACGTTGGCCGACGTGTAGTACTTGAAGTTGGAGGTGTAACCGTCGATATCACCGCCCTTGGCGAAGTACGGCTCGGCGCCGCTCGGCTCCACCGCCACGCCAAGGGCGTACTGCGCTACTTCATCGCCGGTCTCACTGCTCATCTGCGTGCCCGAGTCGCGGCCTTCGCGGGTCAACATCTCCTCGCGCATGGTCGGCGAAATCCGCTCGTTGTACTCCATGGCAATCATGAGCCGACCCAGATCCCCCACGGTCATGGTCCAGCCGCCGGAGGGCCCTTCCCAGCCGTTGCCCTGGAACACGGAGATGCCAACCCCGGCAGCGTTGCGTGGCGCCGCGAGGTTCTCGATGTTGTCCGCGCGCCAGGAGGCCCCCAAACACATAGACACCATGGCCGGCTCGTTCAGCCCGCCTGCGTCGAGGGCGATGTTATCGAAGACGTAAGCTTCGTAGCCCGACGCGTCGGCCGCCAGCTCGCCGGCCACGCGATCGTCGATGATCAAGCCGAGCAGGGAGTAGCCAATGTTGGAGTAGAGGGCGGTGAACTGCTGATTGAAGCCCAGCCCAGGGGGCATGAAGCGCTTGTAGCTCTCGAAGGCGTAGCGTGGGTGAATACCGGGGTGGTCCCCCGCTTCGGGGAACGTCGCTTGCAGGGACGCCTCGCTGTCGATGCTCGTGGGGTCCTTCGCGATGCCGCTGGTGTGCGAGAGGAGCTGGCGTAGGGTCAGGGCCGACCAGCCCGAGGGGATGTCGTAATCGGCCAAGTGTTCGCCGAGGGTGTCGTCGAGCCCTAGGTCCGGACTCTCCTCGATCATCCGCAGCATGGCGAGGGCGGTGACCGTCTTGGCGATGGACCCCACGTAGTAGGGCGCCTGCGCGGGCCAGGTCACGGGGATGGAATCCGTGGACTCCGGCGGCCGCGGGTCGCCGTAGCCGTTGATGGTCTTGATCGTGTTGCCGGCCACCAGAACCACGCTGCACGAGCCGTTGCCGACCGTGCCCATGAGGGCGTTCATGGCCTCATCGACGTGGCTCGTGACGGCGTTGACGCGATCGCTGTCCTTGGTAGCGGTGAGGGCGATGTTGGTGGGCGAGCAGGCTGTGGGGCTGCTGGCGTCGTCGACGTCGCAGGCGGCGAGCCCTAGCAACGCGCCAGACGTCAGCGCTAACCGAAAACAAGTCGTTAACCCGAGTTGTGGCGCTCTCAAGCGCATTTCGCCAACGCCACGGCCTAGAGAGAGTCCCATCGCCATGCCCTCGCCCTGCGCATCGCTCAGTGGTGAAGTTCTGTAGGGTAACCCTACTTGAGGGAAGCCACGCCGGCACATCGCAGCGGCGGAGGAGCGGCTAGCGCGGTCTAGCGACTTACTCGCCGAGTGGTGTGACGTCGTGAGCCTGCGTGTAGGATCAACTCGTTCTCCTTAGTGCAGAAGGGTGAGTGCAATGGCGATCAAGGGCCTCGAGTACTTGTACATGGAAACCCACGACTGGGAGGGGAGTAAGGCCTTCTGGCAGTCGCTCGGCTTTGAGCTGATAATGAGTCTCGGCACTGCGGGCAAGTTCGTGCACCCTGAGAGCGAAGGCGCGGTATTCCTAGAGCAGGTGAGCGAGGACCGCGAGCCCGCTATGCGGATCTATCTCACCGGAGACCGTCACGCCCCGGTGCCCGTGCCTGAGGCGAGCGTTAGCGCGCCCTGGTCGCAGAGCCATTGGGGTAGCCATCTGCTGGAACTCGTCGATCCGGATGGCCGCCCGGTGATCGTGCAGGACCGGGACTAGCAGCCCGTTGAAAATTGGCTAGCAGCATCAGCTTGACCAATGCGCACCAGCCAATCTGTGTCTGTTAGGGACAGTTGTCGCCGATGACCAGCCCAACTGAGCGTATCGCCACCAGGTTTGGTAGCGGCGCCCCTGT